>JAHIRA010000014.1 GCA_018818905.1 Patescibacteria group bacterium
AAATCGGAATCTTATTAGACGAGCCGAAAGAGATGGTGTGGAGATAAGAAAAAGCACTAGTGATGAGGCTGTGGAGGAATTTATTCGGCTTCACAAAGATACCAAGCTCAAACATCAATTTACCCCGTATCCCGATGATTTTTTTAGAGCCCAGGTAAAGCACTTCAGAGAAGATAATGAAGTGCTAGTTATCAACGGGTACTATCACGGAGAAGTAATTGGCTCAGCTATTGTGATGTTCTATGGCCAGATGGCGTCATATCATCATGGAGCCAATTCTATTGAGCATCAGAAGATCCCAGTTTCATATCTGATTCAGTGGGAGGCTATCAAAGAAGCCAAAAACAGAGGATTGAAGATCTATAATTTTTGGGGAGTTTCTCCGGACAAAGACAAACCCCACCCAATTTCCGGAGTCAGCCATTTCAAAAGGGGTTTTGGTGGTTACCAGTTTGATTTGCTGCATTGTCAAGATTTGCCGCTTGGTCCAAGCTACGCAGTTAATTATGTCACCGAGACCATTAGAAGAAAAAGAAGGGGTTATTATCATCTCAAAGCAAAGTAGTTATGGCCTTTAGAAGAAACAAAGCCAAATATTCAAGGCGCAAAGCCTTTCAAAAGCGAGGCCGAGAAAGAAATACTCAGCGCTTTTTTCAACCCAATCTCGAGAGACCGCGTCGCAGTAGTAGTCCACTTGGTGCTCGGGCTTATGTTATTGTGGGCCTAGTTGTCATTGTGGCTATTGTGTATCTGGTTTTCTTCTCTTCCATTTTTAGGATCAAGAGAGTCTTTGTGCAAAATAATGACAAGGTTAGCGAGAACGAAATAGCCGACATTGTGGCCGAGAAATATAACACTAGGGCAGCCCTAATTTTTCCGGGCGACAATATTTTGTTCTTCAATACTGATAGGGCTGCCAAGCACATTCAGGAAAATCAACCTTTGGTGCAGCAGGCCAGCTTCAAGAAAGAATTCCCAGACATTCTTCGAGTCAAGGTTAGAGAGAGGGAAATCGCGGCCTTGTGGCAAGAGAAAGAAAGTCTCTATTTTTTGGGAAGCGATGGTGTTATCACCAAAGAAGCCTCCTTCTTGGATGCTGAGACTCGAAACTGGCCAGTCATACTCAACAATCAGCCCAGAGGGAGTGTTGTGGGCGAAGAGGTGACCACTTCTAGAATTGTAAATTTTGTCAAAAAACTCAACGAAAATTTTGAAGGTAAAATTGACAAAAAGATAACTACTTTCATCCTACCGTCGGCTAAAGCAGCAGAAGTCCATGCACAAACTGAGAATGGTCCACTAGTTTACTTCAGTCTTGACCAAGACGTTTTTGACCAACTTGATAATCTTAAACTTGTTTTGTCTTCAGAAATCAAGAGTCAAAATCCAGAATACATTGATCTAAGAGTGGCTCGTTGGGTTTATTATAAATAATACTTGTATGAGAATTGGTATCGATGCAAGATTCTTTGGGCCTTTTGGTAAGGGGCTTGGCAGATACACACAAAAGCTTATTACTTCTCTTGAGAAAATAGATCAGCGCAACGAGTATTTCATCTTTCTCAGAAAAGAAAATTTTGAGGCCTTCAAGCCGCAAGGGAAGAATTTCAACAAAGTTTTGGCAGACTATCGCTGGTATACTCTCAAAGAACAGATTATGATGCCAAAATTATTAAAAAAGTATCGTCTTGATCTAGTTCATTTTCCTCATTTCAATGTCCCCGTTTTTTACTTCGGTTCTTTTGTGGTCACTATTCATGATCTCATTATTACCCATTTCCCAACCAAAAAAGCCACCACTCTTGGGCCTTTGCTTTACAAAATCAAGCAGTGGGGCTATAAAGTTGTCATTAGTTGGGCCGTCAGAAGAGCCAAGAAGATTATTACCGTCTCTGAGTTCTCAAAAAACGAACTTCTTGAATATTTTGGACTAAAGCCTGATAAAGTTGTGGTCACTTATGAAGCTGGGACTGCCAAGAAAGAAGAGTATGACTTCAATAATCTGAGTCAAAAATTTGGCCTCAAGAAGCCATATCTTCTGTACGTCGGGAATGCTTATCCGCACAAAAATATAGAGAAGTTGGTCCTCGCTTTTAAGCGACTTCAGCACGGCAGCGAATTCTATGACATGAACCTAGTCTTGGTGGGTAGGAAAGACTATTTTTTCAAAAGGATAGAACAAGAGGCCATTGATCTTTCGCTCAAGAATGTTTTTTTCCCGGGTTTTGTCAGTGATTCTGAGCTAAGCTCGTTATATGAAAATGCTTTTATTTATGTCTTTCCCTCTTACTACGAAGGTTTTGGGTTGCCCCCACTTGAAGCTATGAGCTATGGACTTCCCGTTATTTCATCCAACACAACCTCTATGCCAGAAATTCTTGGAGACGCTGCAGAATATTTTGACCCACAACATGTCGATCAAATAGCCAAGAAAATATCTGAGGTAGCAAAAAATAAAGAGCTCAGAGAAAAGATGATTCACAAAGGACTAGAGAGAGTGAAGTTATACAGCTGGAAAAGTTGTGCTGAAGAAACCCTTGATTGTTATCAGCAAGTAAATGTCAAAAAATAGAGCCTACAATTTTGATGGTCTTTCGACGCAGAAACCTTCTTTTGAAAAGAAGTCAATTAAGGTCCAAAAACAAGACAGAAACCTAGCCAAAGAAGACCTGGAAGAGGACGTGGCTGTTCTTGAGGACAAGGAACTCAAAAAAAAGCCCTATTTTATTGCTGACAGAAGTGATGTTAAAGAAGCTCTAACCAGTATTCGTCCCAGAAATAGAGTCGTTGATCTTCGGTCAGCTGAAAAAGAAGTTGAACAGAAACCAGATTCGTCAGAAAAGAAAGAACTACCAGAAGAGAGTCTCACAGAAAAGAAGCCAGAGTCATTTGTAAAAAGTGCTATTTCTTTTCAGAGAGGACAAGGAAAATTGAGCTTTATTGCTCCTGATTTTGTCTTGAACAGAGCAGAAAAAGTTCAGAGCAACAAGTTCAAAAAGAAGTCCCTGGCAGTTTTTACGCTAGTTTGTTTGCTGTTCTCTTTTGGGGTTCAATCTCTTGCATATGTTGGTAACACTATTGAGGATACCAAGAGTAAGGTTCTTGGCAGTGCCAATGTTGCCTATCAATATGCTGATTCTGCGGCCGGATCCCTTGGCGAGAGTGATTTTGATATGGCCTCCTATAAGTTTGCGGTGGCCTCTGAGAGATTTTTCTCTTCCAAGCAGGATATTGATAATATCAGTCGCGGACTAACTCAAGTTCTAGCTATTATCCCTGGTGGCAATCAAGTTACATCAGGGGAAAACCTACTTCTAGCCGGGGGAAACTTTGCTACTGCCGGAGAATATGCGGCCAAGGCTATGGAGCCATTCTCGAGCTTTGAAGATTCTTTTGAAGCCATTAAAAGTCAGGAAGGGGAGCAGGAAAGAAAAACATCTCTAGATGGGGAAGATGAAAGTCTTACCGATGCCCTGACACTTTCAACTGATAATCTCAGAGTAGCTTTATCAAAGCTAAAAGAAGCAGAAAAAAACCTGGAGTCTGTCAATACAGACAAACTTCCAGCAGATATTGCTCCCAAGATCAAACTCATAAAAGACAAGACACCAGGACTTATCCAGTCACTTGAGTACTTTCTTTCATACACCGATACAATTTTGGAAATTCTTGGAAGCGACACTTATAAAAGGTACTTAATTCTTTTTCAGAATAACGCCGAGCTTCGAGCTACGGGTGGTTTTATTGGAACATACGGCCTTATGGATCTCAACGAAGGAAAAATTACCAATCTCAAAGTGGAAGGGCCTTACAATATTGATGGCCAGCTCACAGAGAATATTATTTCTCCAGAAGCCATGCATCTTATTAACAGTCGCTTTTACATGAGAGATGCCAATTGGTTCCCGGATTTCCCAACTTCAGCTAGAAAAGTTTCCAGCTTGCACGAAAAAGCAGGAGGGCCCTCTGTTGACGGAGTCATGGCTTTCAACGCTGAGATAATCATTGAACTTCTAAGGCTAACGGGACCGGTAGAAATTCCTGAGTACGGCCTAACCATTACAGCTGAAAATTTTAGAGAAGAAACACAACGCGAAGTTGAGTTAAGCTACGATAAAGAATTAAATCGCCCCAAAAAATTCATCTCTGACTTGATCCCCAAAGTATTAAAGAAGGTTTTGGAGTTAGAAAAAAAGGACTGGCTTCAAGTGGTTATGTTGATGACTTCCCTTCTTGATAATGAAGAGATAATGATCTATTTCTTTGATAAAGACCTTCAGAAAAGAATTGAAGAGATGGGATGGGATGGAGCTCTCAAGCAAGACACAGATGATTATCTCAATGTGGTGATTTCTAATATTGGCGGAGGGAAAACTGACGCGGTTATAGATCAGAACATTGAGGCCAAAGTCGATATTCTACCGGATGGATCCATTATCAACGAAGTTAATCTCACCAGGACTCACAACGGTGACAAGAATAATTTCTGGACTCGTGTCAAAAATGTTTCTTATGTCAGATTCTATGTTCCCAAAGGTAGTGAACTTTTGGAAGCCGAGGGCTTTGACACCGAGACTTACAATCAGCTTGTTCCTAATGATGAAGGTGCCAAGCCCGATCCATTGCTTGCTGAAACTGAAGGTCAAGCCATTATCCATGATGCTTCAGAGACAAGAGTTTACCAGGAAACAGGCAAGACAGTTTTCGGTAACTTTATGAATGTTGAGGCTGGTAAAGCTCACCAAGTCAAATTAAGATACAAATTGCCCTTCAAGATTGATCTAAGTCTCAAAGATGCGGCTGCTGAATACAGCTTTTTATTTGAAAAACAATCCGGTGCCAAGCCTTCTGAGGTTAATCTGAGCATTTCCTACCCTATGAACTATTTTGTCTCTTGGGATTATTTGACTGAAGCCGATATGCAAAAAAGTTTTAGACGTCTTCAGGGAAACTTTGTGCTTGATAAAGATAAAATCTTTGCCGTGATCTTCTCGAAATGAACTACAAAAAACTATTCAAAACTGGAATATTTGCTGGGGGGCTAGTCTTGGCTCTCTCGTCTTTTGCTAGTCGTATTCTGGGAGTTCTCAGAGACAGGATTATTGCCTCAAAATTTGGTGCAACTGGCGATTTGGATGCATATTTTGCCGCTTTTCGTATTCCTGACGTCGTCTATAATCTTTTAATTCTTGGTGCTTTTTCTTCGGCTTTTATTCCCATTTTTACTTCATATCTGGCCAAAGGTAAAAAGAAAGAAGCTTTTGAAATCGCCAGCACCATTCTAAATTTGACGCTAATAATCATACTTTTGGTTTTGGGACTTGTATTAATTTTTACGCCAAGTCTTGTGTCAGTCTTGGGTGGTTTTAGTACAGAACAAAAAGAATTAACGGTTAACCTGACAAGGTTGCTCTTGCTATCGCCAATTCTTTTTGGTTTGTCCAATATTTTTTCTGGAATTCTAAATTCATTCAAGAAATTTGTGGCCTATGCATTTGCACCTATTATTTATAATCTTGGTATTATCTTTGGGGCATATTTTCTTTCTGCAGAATATGGAATTTATGGAGTTGTAATTGGTGTTATTATCGGCGCTCTTGGACATTTACTAGTTCAAATTCCAAGCGCCGTTAAGCTTGGTTTTAGATACAAGCCAGTTCTAAAATTGCACCGAGATGTGGTCAAAATAGGTCATCTGATGTTGCCACGTATTTTTGGTCTCGGGATGATGCAGATCAATCTGCTTGTGATCACAGTCATTGCTAGCAATCTTTCCGAGGGGAGCTTGACGGTCTTCAATTTTGCCAATAATCTTCAGAGCTTTCCAATTGGTATTTTTGGTATTTCACTAGCCGTTTCTAGTTTTCCCTTTTTATCCGAAGCGGCCTCAACCAACAATTCATCTCTGTTTCAAAAACATTTCACCAATACTTTTGGGCGGATTTGTTATTTCATTATTCCTGTGAGTCTATTGATGTGGCTTCTTAGGGAGCAGATTGTTAGACTGGTCCTGGGAGCAGGAGAATTTAGCTGGGAAGCAACTCAATTGACGTCTTTATCCTTGGGCTATTTTACTTTTTCTCTTTTTGCCGCTGCCTTGATAGCACTTTTAGCCAGGTCTTTTTATGCTATTCAAAATACCAGAACCCCGGTCATTATCAGTATCGTTAGTATGGTGGTCAATATTGCAGGGAGCCTTATTTTGTCACAAAAAATGGGAGTCGCTGGTCTAGCTCTTGCTTTTTCTATTGCAACTATTTTACAGTTTTTACTGCTTTTTATATTCCTCAAGCTTGAAATGGTCACTTTGCATCTCAAAAAACTAGCCAATAGGGTCCTGGTGATCATTGTTTCTACGGCTATCATGGGGCTTGTGGCCTGGGTGCTACTGGGATTCACGAATAATATATTTGATCTTAGAACCTTTATGGGTGTTTTTATGGAAGCTAGCCTAGTCACTATTGGTTCTCTGTTGGTTTATGGCTTTATGACATATATTTTTAGAGATGAAGAAATAAGAGCGCTGGCTAGCAAAGTTTTCAAAAAATAGAAAGTAGGGTATAATACAAAATATGATTGAAAGACTACAACAAGAATTAGCTATAAGTTGGATGGCTTACGCCGATCACCTAGCGGCCATGTTTCCCAAATACTTGGCAGGAATTTTGATATTCCTTGTTTTTTGGATTATTTCAAGAATAGAACGCCAGACTACGAGGACTATTCTAGAAAGAATCAAAGACCCGCTCAAGAAAGAGTCTACAATCCTGGTGGCCAGAATTACGCGAGTTATTCTAGTTGGGATTGGGATCATTGCTGCGCTGAGTATTTTTGGTATCAACTGGACAGCTCTCGCCACTGGAATCGGGCTGGTAGGCTTTGGTTTTAGCTTTGCCTTGAAGGATTATATAGAGAACTTTCTGGGAGGAGTTATTATTTTGACTCAGAAACCATTTTCAATTGGAGACCAAGTTAAGGTTGGTGATAATCATGGCATTGTTGAAGTAATTGCCACTCGTTATACCATTATCAAGCGTTTTGATGGTGAACAAGTCATTGTGCCGAATTCAGACATTCTCTCCAAGTCTATTAATAAGGTAAATGCCTATGGTCGCAAAAGATACAAGATCTCTTTTGATCTTGATCTTAGCACTGACGTTGGCTTTGTGCTAAAAAAAGGTCTTAACATTGTTGAAAAAACGGTTGGTGTCCTGACAAGACCCAAACCTCGTGTCGTCATAGACGAAATAGGCCAAGGCATGATTACGCTCAATTATTATTTCTGGGCGAACCCAAAAGAAGAAGTTGAACTACAGTCTCGTTCTATGGTTTACCAAAACCTTCTCAAATTCTTTGAAAGCGAAGACATATCCTTAGGTGTACAGACATCCAAGGTTATTGCGCAAAGAGCTCTTAGGAATAGCGACAGAAAGACAAAAAAGCAAGAAGAGGATGAAGATGGGCCGACAACTTTTGAAGACATGCCAGAAGAGTTCTAAGATAAAGACAGATTAATGTCATGGCCTCTCAGGAATGGGAGGTTCTTTGATTTCTGGCCCAGTTCTCGAATTGTTTCCATTAGCCTAAGTACGACAATCTATTGTCAATCACTGTTATTTTCTCTAAAATAAGCCCCAAACACCTCTATGAAAAATATTAGAAATTTTAGTATTATTGCCCATATTGATCACGGTAAGTCAACCTTGGCAGACCGGATGCTTGAGATGACCAAAACAGTGTCCGCAAGAGAAATGAAAGAGCAGGTTTTGGATCAGATGGATTTAGAAAGAGAGAAGGGAATCACCATCAAACTGGCTCCGGTAACCATGGATTACCAAGGGCAAGATGGGCAGCCTTATCTTTTTAATCTTATTGACACTCCCGGTCATGTTGATTTTAGCTATGAAGTGTCAAGGAGTTTAGCTTGTTGTGAAGGGGCACTCTTGGTGGTTGACGCAAGCCAGGGCATCCAAGCTCAAACTCTGTCAAATCTCTATTTGGCTCTAGAGCATGACTTAGAAATTATTCCTGTTATCAACAAAATTGACCTGCCCAATGCCAGAGTAGACGAGGTTCAAAAAGAAATCGAACAGATTCTGGGTTCAAAACCAGAAGAAATTCTAAGAATCAGCGCCAAAACTGGCCAAGGGGTCAAGGAGTTGTTCGAAGAAATTATTACAAAAGTCCCACCACCACAAGAAACAGAAGGCGAGACCAAGGCGCTTATTTTTGATTCTGTCTATGATAGCTATCAGGGGGTGATTGCCTATGTTAGAATTTTTTCCGGGAGTATCAAGAAAAGACAAAAAATGAAACTTTTTTCGACTGATACTGACATTGATATTCTGGAGACAGGAATTTTTCAACCCCAAAGAACGGTCATCGATGAGATTAAAAGCGGTGAAGTGGGGTATATTGTTACCGGGCTAAAAGACCTTAAAGATTGTAAAGTCGGTGATACAGTTTGCACAGCTCAGGAATCCAAACCTCTTCCCGGCTACAAGAAGATGCTTCCTCTCGTTTTTGCTAGTTTCTATCCAGTTGATGCTGATGATTATCCAACTTTCAAGGATGCCCTAGAGAAGCTAAGTCTCAATGATGCTTCTTTGGCCTACGAGTTTGAAAATTCTCGGGCTTTGGGTAGAGGATTTAGGTGTGGTTTCCTAGGTCTACTGCATCTAGAAATCATTCAAGAAAGACTCAAGAGAGAGTTTGATCTTAATCTCGTTATTACTGTTCCGACAGTCTCATATTATGTCAGCAAAAGGAATGGCGAAGAGATCAAGATTTATAACCCATCGGAAATGCCTGAGGCATCCGAGGTTCTAGAAATCAAGGAGCCGTGGGCCAAAGTCGATATTATCCTTCCTCAAACCAATATCGGCGGAGTGATGGAATTGGTTAGTCAGTATCGTGGTACTTTTAAAAACACAGAATACCTTGATTCTGAGAGAGTAATTATGCATTTTGAGATGCCACTCTCGAGTATCATTTCTGATTTCTATGACAAACTCAAGAGTGTTAGTTCAGGTTACGCTTCTCTTAATTACGAGGTTCTTAAAGACTATCGAGCTTCCGACCTAGTTAAACTTGATATTTTAATTATGGAAGAAAAAGTTGATGCTTTTTCAAGAATGATCCCTCGAGATGATGCCTTTCATGAAGGGAAAAGAATTTTAGAGAAGCTCAAAGAGGTTTTGCCATCCAAGAGCTTCCAAATCCCTCTCCAGGCGGCCATTAGTGGCAAAATCATTGCTCGTGAAAACATCAAGGCGCTGAAGAAAGATGTGACAGCCAAGCTGTATGGAGGTGATATCACGAGAAAGCGTAAACTTCTGGATAAGCAGAAGAAGGGTAAGAAGAAAATGCAGCAAGTTGGCAAAGTCGACATTCCCCAGGAGGCGTTCCTGGCAGTTCTAAGAAAATAGCAAACGAGGCCTTGTTATGATAACAACAGCAACTCAAAGATTCGCTATTTCCAAACCAAACAAAATAGTATAAAATATCAGTATGAAAAGAAAAATATTCCACAAAGTAGTGCTTGTTTTCCTAGTCGTGATGACCTGTTTAGCTATGGTTTCATGGCTTCTACTCCCTGCTTTTTCTTAAGAGAACATGTTTAGAGACTTTGTTTCGCAAAATCTCAAAGATGGGGAAAAGGTTGTAGCAGTGATTAGAAAGCACTGGGCTGGCTTCCTAAAGCCAATCATTATTACTTTTCTGATTTTGGTTGTCCCTTTTTTCTTTGTTATTTTTTTCTTTTCTAGATGGTGGACAATGCTTATATTTTTTGTCTGGATCTCCGTTGGCCTTGGCTACGGTTTGTTTCAATGGTTCACCTGGTACTTTGACAGTTTTGTGGTCACTAACAAAAGAGTTATCAATATTGACCAGAAAAGAATCTTTGCCAAAAGTGTTTCTGAGGCCAATCTAGAAAATATTCAAAACATTACCTACGAGATCAATGGTTTGATGGCCTCTATCTTTGGCTATGGAACAATCAAGATAGAAACAGCTGGCTCAGAAACTTCTATTAACGTTAGCGGTATTTCTCACCCAGCAGATCTCCAAGAGCTTATTTCGACTCGTCAAAGCAAAATGAAGAAAACCGTGTCCGCTGATGACATTGTCAACCTGATTCAAAAAAGCAAGAAAAATGAAGAAAAAAAGTAAAAATATTTGGCGTATTTTCTTCAGTTCCAAGATTGTAGTTCTTGTGGGCCTTGTCTTGTTGGTAATTGTTTCAGCCGCTTTGGTCAAAGAACTTATCAGAAAGCACAAGATTAATGAGGAGATAGCGCAGGTTAGGTACAAGATAGAGAGGCTAGAAAAAAGAAACAAGGATCTGACTGCTTCTATAGAGTATTTCAGCACCGATTCATACAAAGAGATCCAGGCTCGTCAAAGCCTCAATTTCCAAAAAGAAGGGGAAAAAGCAGTGGCAATATCAACTCCGGCCAAACCCAATACGGATACAGAGTCAGAAATTACAGAGAAGTTTGAAAACGAGGTCGACGAGCGGTCAAATGCAAAAAAATGGTGGGACTATTTTTTCAAAAGTAAAGAATAAATTACATGGAAGAAGAACAAAAAAAGGAGTCAGACAAGAAAACACTCTCAAAAGGGAGTAAGATTGCTATTGCTGTGGTGGTAGTTTTAATTATTGTCACCCTAATTTTGGGTGGAGTTTTTGCCCTTGGTATTTACACTTTTTCTTGGGATAACAAAATCACTTCTAGCGTTATAGAACAAATCAATCTTCCCATTGCTAAGGTCAACGGAAGCTATGTGCCTATGACTCAGTACAAAAGTAACTTTAGCGCTCTCAAGAAATACTCCGATAGCCAGACCCAGCTTCAAGGCGAAGAAGTAGAAGCACCAAAAGATTCAGAGATTAAAGCTTCTGTACTCAATAGAATGCTAGAAGATGAAATTGTCAAACAATTATCTGCCAAGCATGATGTTCTGGTCTCGGATGAGGAAATTGAAGAAGAGTTTAATAAAGTTAAAGAACTCGCTGGCGAAGATGCAGAAATAGAAACTCAGATCAATGAACTTTACGGATGGACACTAGACGAATTCAAGAATCAAGCTCTTAGAACAAGCCTTCAAGAAGGAAAACTACAAAAGGTTTTCTTTGAAAATGAAGAAGTCGCTGTAGATTTCAAGGGGTCAGAAAAAGAGGCTGAAGACAAAGCCAACAAGGCCCTTGAAGAAATCAATAATGGTAGAGATTTTGCCGAAATCGCTAGCGAACAAAGTGACGATCCAGGTAGTAAAGAAAAAGGTGGAGAACTAGGTTTCTTTACCAAGGGCCAAATGGTCAAAGAATTTGAAGACGCTGCTTTTACACTTGAAGCCGGTCAGGTCTTTGAAGGAGCAGTCAAAACTGCCTATGGTTATCACTTGATCAAAGTTGAAGAGGTCGAAGGGGAAGGCGATGAAAAGAAAGTTAAAGCTCGCCATATTCTCTACGCTGTCGAGAATAACTTTGTTGGTTGGGTTCTTGATGAAAAGAAGAAAGCCAAAGTCTCCATTCTTGAGAAAGAGTTGAAATGGGATACCGAAAAAGGTGAAGTGGTAGTCAAATAGTTATATTTTTTTCATATACCGTAGGGACGGTAGCAAAACCTCCCTACGGTTTTTGTTTGCAGAAAACTATCAAGCGGGATATAATACAGCATTCACAACCTAATAAAAAACAATGAACAAAAAAATCGAAGAGGCTATAAACAAACAAATTAACGAGGAGCTTTTTTCTGAGTATATTTACTTGTCGATTGCGGCTTACGCTGATTACAAAAATCTCAAAGGCTTTGCACAGTGGTTTACTGTCCAGGCCAAAGAAGAAAGAGACCACGCCATGGGGTTCTATCTTCACCTTCTAGAACGAGGCGGCCAGGTTAAGCTTGAGGCTATAAAAAAACCGCCAGCAACTTTTGGGAAACCAGTTGATATGTTTACCTTGGCTCTGAAGCACGAGAAGTATATCACCGATAAGATCAACAAACTCTACGAATTAGCCAGGAAAGAAAAGGATTATGCTTTTGAGTCTTTTGTAAAATGGTATATTGATGAGCAAGTTGAAGAAGAGGCTACAGCATCAGAATGGCTCGAAAAACTCAAAATGGCCGGTGATAAGCCCAATATTATTATGATGATCGATAAAGAATTAGAAGCTAGACAGTATACTCCTGGTGGGCCTCAGGCAACTGGGGCTACTGAAGAGTAAAATTAGTCATCTTCCTTCCTAAAGCTATAAAACTCCTTCGTGTATGAAGGAGTTTTATATTGAAAGGCTATATTTGCTTTTCTGGCAAGAATGCTAATTATCTTGAAGACGATCTTTGATATTCGTCTGTTTTCCCCCAAACATGCTTCTTAATAGATGTGTGAACCACGCCTGGACCATTTAGAACTTCTTTTTCAACGTCTTGTTCAGAATAGCCTCCATAATACCAGGCTTGAAAAAGGTTCAAGAACCATAGCGCGTCTACTGCGATATCTCTTCCAAGTCTTTGTTGCATAGTATCTCTAAACTCCTGGGCAGCTGCTCGTTCTTTTTCTAGTGACGTTCTACCACTCTCTCCCAATCCATACCTATAGTCTAGTGAATTAACAAGATACCTATACTCATCGTCTTGATATTTTGATTCTATGGTACGCTTCATGCAGTCAGCACAGATAATATGGAATTCTTCCTCGCTTACAATTGAATACAATTCAACAATGTTAGTGTCACTGTTTTCATTCTCTCCAGGCCATTCACCCCATGCCTTTGTCATTCTGAGCTTTCCCGATCTTGGTTCTTCGTCTTCAGGGACATTGAGCTTAATTCTGTTACCCTCGTCTTTGTCAGTGGAACCGCCTAATCTGTAATTATCTATGGTTGAGTCATTTCTGTCTTCGAAATCAATGAAAATGTAGTCGTTAGTGTGGTACCCCTTTGTTGGGTTAATGTTTTTTCCACTTAGAAAAACATTTTTCTCTCCAGGTACTGAATACTTTTTAGAAAAAGTTGTTAACGTGGGAAGATTCTGTAATGTTTGTGTTTTTGTTTTTAAGACCCCAGCATCATCATTTTCTTGATAAGACAATTTCAGAATAAATTCATACTCCGTATTTGGCTCAAGGTTTTCAACAGTGTGTCGATAAGCAATCAAATCCTCAAAGCCAAAATACTTGCTAGTATGAAGAAGCTGTATTGACTCATAGGCATCGTCAGTATTACCTTTCTTCATCAACAATTCCAGGCTTCCACTAACATACGGAAGAACTCCGTAGAGCACTACTTTATCGGTTGATTTGTCTATGGCAACTAGATATGCTCTTTCGTTCTCTGCGGCATTCGAAACATTGAAGAAAGTAGCCGCAATGAACAACACTGAGATAAAGACAATAAGTGTTTTCTTCATTTGCTTATATTATGTTATAAATCAGTCTAATGGTATCATTTCTCAGTTGTTTGTATAGGTATACTAAAGCAATTATTTTTAACTATAGCTAATTTTTAGAAAAGCGGGGTAGTACAGGACGTTCGAACTAATTTGATTTAAAATATTTATTAAAAGTTTCTTCTGGTGATTGTCCTGATGTATCAATAAAGTTCTCCTCCCCAATTTTTTCTCGAATTTTATCAAATTCACAATATACTGCTTCTATACGATCTTCTCCTGTAGTCCAGCATTCTCTTTCTTTGTCACGGGTAATAATTTCAGGCTTTTTTGGAAATAAAACAGCAATTTGTAAATCATCACCAAACTCATTTTTAAATAAATCAAAAAACTCCAAATAGTTACCAAAAATAATATAATCGACAACGACCTTGTTTGCTTGAGCTACTAAAGCCTTTGTTTTATTAAGAATTTTAATGTGAGCTTTTTTCAAATTATCAGAGTTTTCAGGAAACCATTGATTGCCATTTGGAAAGAACTCGGTGTCTTCGTGATCTCCATCTAATAA
>JAHIRA010000144.1 GCA_018818905.1 Patescibacteria group bacterium
GAAACTGCCTCTGATATTTTCAATGTTTTTCGCAAAAAGGATTATACTTTCGTGCTGGTAGGAAACTTTTTGTGAATCACCTTTTGGGTTGCGCTTATCCCAAACAATAGTGCCTAAATCATTACTTTCGCCAAATATTTCATCCATTAGAATTTTTAGATGAGTAACTTCATTTTCATCAATATGAATTATTGCAAGTCCGTCATCGCTTAATAGGCTATGGATGAGTTTAATTCGTGGATACATCATGCAAAGCCATTTGTCATGACGACACAGATCTTCTGAATCCCTACCAACTACTTTTCCAAGCCATTTTTTGATTTTCGGAGAATTGACTTTATCGTTGTAAACCCACCCTTCATTTCCCGTGTTATACGGGGGATCGATATAGACACATTTAATTCTTCCAATGTAAAAAGGCATTATGGCTTTTAATGCCTCCAAATTGTCGCCATGAATGATGAGATTTTGAGAATTACCTACAGAAGATGACTTAACTTTTTTGAGTAATCGAAAAGGAACCTCTTTGTCGTGGTTTATTACTGCGTCTTTTCCAATCCAGTTTAATGTAGGCATAAGCGTTTATCGGTTTTATTTCTGTTGTATTATAGCGCGTTAGCGCATCTTATAAAATAAGGTTTTCGGAGCGAAGCGGAGAAAACATCCGAACTGGCTGGCGATAGCCAGACAGCCCCCCCCCTCATCAAATAAATCGTTTCCGGAGCTTCGCGGAGGAAACACCATATTTCCCCTTATAAATAAAAGAAAAAGAAATTTGAAAATTTTTTAAAACAATTGGGCGATAGCCCAGAAAAGAAAAGGAATATTTCAGCTAACTATCTTCATTCCGACATTAACTTCAGAATGAACTACTAATTTTGTATTCATTGCGAATACTTGATTAGCATACATACCAAGCCTTGTCTAAAGTTTATCAAATATTGATTACGAAACAAGACCTTGTCTTAGTTGACTCTACCCCCAGGACAAATTCTATTTTGACCTTCAGAGTGGCGTCTGCTAGAATATGACCAAGCGGAGAGTATCTAACAAGGAAGAAAGAAGAAATGGCAAAAAAGAAAGTCAACAAAACAGAGGAGGCACCGCTTACCTTAAGTGAGTTAATTACTTACAACCAGAAAGTGCTCTTGCCAGTACTAGATCAGATATTTAAGAAAAATGAAAAGAAACTCGAGGAGCATGACAAAGAGTTTGTAGGAATTCGAAAGAAGCTAGAAGAACATGACGAAAAGCTTGACGAGCACGGCAGAAGACTTAATCGGCTGCAAGAAGATATGATGCTAAGTTTTGATCAAGTTTTCAAGAAGATAGATATTTTGATAGAAGACAGAGACTATCAACAGCGAGCTTCTAACTGAAGCTCGGAAAAAAGAAATTGACGGTTTGGAAGTGCTTTAGTAGCCCGTAGAAAAACCTTTAAGGATTTTGACTTCTCTTTTAAAATACGCTAAAATACAACTATCAGACGCTCTTCAAGGAAGCTATTTTTTGAAGTCCACAAAATCAATGCCACGAAAAAGAAAACCGGGCCGACCGCCCAAGAACAAAGCCAAAGCACGGGCCAAAGCAAAAGCCAACGAAGAAAGGTTTGGCTTTATTTTTGACCAAAAAATGGACCCAGAAATTTTCTGGGGGATTGTCATTGTCATTCTCTTTTTGACCGCGGCTCTTTTTGCCCTCAGTCTTTTTGGGATTGCCGGTAGTCTAGGAGTTTATATCAAAAGAGGATTGCAGATTGCCTGCGGTTACGTAGCTTATTTATTACCTTTGATTCTGGCTTGGGCCGGCTTCTTGCTGCTCAGAAAACAACGCAATGAAGAATACCAACTCAAAAAAACTTCTTTTTTGGGTGCTTTCCTGGTCATGATCAGTTTGGCTGGATTTTTTCACTCTCTTTCCAAACCAGAACAATTTTTTACCATTGCCAAAAAAGGTTTGGGGGGTGGGTATGTAGGATATTTGACTATTTTCCCATTAGAGAAGGTGGTTGGGACGTGGGCTTCTTTGTTGATTCTGCTGGCCTTTCTTGGGATTGGAATTATTCTTCTCTTCAATGCTTCTCCCGGTAAACTCATGGAAATTGCCGCTCAGTTCAAAAGATTCTGCCTCCGCCTGGTTGATAAAGTCACCAAGAGAGAAGCTATTAGAAAAGCAGGTCTCAGGGTCAAGGGTCTAGGTGAAGACAAAAAAGAGCAAGACAATGGTCTTAGAGAAGTCAACTCGGACGAGACCGAGGGTGGTAGGAGAAAATTTCCTTCCCTTAGTTTTGGCAGAAACAAAACCGAAGAAAAAGATGTCCCTGATTCTTCTCCTGTCCAAACTTCCGGAGGAGATGATAATTTCAAACCTTTTGGTTTGGACCTCTTAGATAGTCGTCATGGCAAACCGGTCAGTGGCGATATTAGAACCAATGCTCGTATCATCGAAGAAACACTCAAGAGTTTTGGTATAGATGTGGCTATGGAAGAGGTTAATATTGGTCCAACGGTGACTCAGTATACGTTTAAACCCAACAGTGGGGTTAAAGTCAGTCAAATCACAACTCTTCAGAATGACTTGTCTTTGGCCTTGGCTGCTCATCCTTTGAGAATTGAAGCTCCTATCCCAGGTCGTTCTCTGGTTGGAGTAGAAATTCCTAACCGCAAGGTCGCTTTGGTCAGGCTAAGAGAAGTTTTGGCTAGCTCAGAATTCAAGAATAATTTTGGCGGTCTTAGAGTAGCTTTGGGGCGCAATGTTGCAGGTGATGCTGTGGTAGTCGATATTACCAAAATGCCTCATTTGCTTATTGCTGGAGCTACCGGTAGTGGTAAATCAGTCGCTATTCATACTTTGATTACCTCTCTTTTATATCAGAATTCCCCCAAAGACCTGAAATTTATTTTTGTTGATCCCAAGAAGGTTGAGTTGACTTGTTATAATGGAATTCCTCATCTCTTAACTCCTGTTATTACTGAGGTTGACAAAACCATTAACGCGCTCAAATGGAGTGTGGCCGAAATGGAAAGACGCTTCAAGTTGCTCTCAGAAAGTGGCAAGCGCGATATTGGTTCTTATAACAAATCTTATCCCACGCAAAGGCTGCCCAATATTGTTATGGTTATTGATGAGCTGGCTGACCTGATGGCTGTGGCCGCAGGTGATGTAGAGGCGGCGGTTGTGAGACTGGCTCAGATGTCCAGAGCGGTGGGGATACATTTGGTCTTGGCGA
>JAHIRA010000145.1 GCA_018818905.1 Patescibacteria group bacterium
CAACGCTTTCATCAAGAGGCTTCTTTTTGGCGTGGATTTTAAGGATGCCGAGACGATCTTTGATATCTGGTAGGCCAATAGTAATACGACGATCAAAGCGGCCAGGTCTAAGAAGGGCTGGATCAAGAACGTCTGGTCTATTAGTGGCGGCAATGATAATAACATTAGTGTCTTGTTCAAAGCCGTCCATCTCGGTCAAGATTTGATTTAGAGTTTGCTCTCTCTCGTCATGGCTGCCACCTAAGCCTGCACCGCGTTGTCTACCAACGGCGTCAATTTCATCAATAAAGAGAATAGCGGGGGCTGCTTTTTTGGCTTTGGCAAAGAGGTCGCGGACCCTAGAGGCGCCAACACCCACAAACATTTCGACAAATTCAGAGCCAGCGATATGGAAAAAAGGCACATCAGCCTCTCCGGCAACAGCTCGGGCAAGCAAAGTCTTTCCAGTTCCGGGAAGACCAACCATCAGGACGCCCTTAGGAATTTCGGCGCCTAGGTCTTTGAATTTTTTGGGATTCTTTAGGAAATCAACCACTTCATTAAGCTCTTCCTTGGCTTCGTGGGCTCCGGCAACATCTTTAAAGGCGTATTTGTGTTTGGCATTGGGATCAACCTTTTTGGCTCCGCTGCGACCAAAGGTCATAGCTTTGTTGTTGCCGCGCTGAATAGACTTAGCCATAAAATAGATAATCACGCCAATAACCAATAAAGGCAGAAGAATTGGCAGGAGGTTTCCGGCCCAATAAGCTAGTCCGGAAGCTTCAACTATCTTGATTTCGACTTGAGAAAATTTATGTTCGTCAACATTAAGATTTTTGAGAGTTTCTGTGAGTGAGGCCTCAGTCTCTTTTTTGGATTCTTGTTTTTTGTCGCCTTCTTTAAGTTCGATGTTTAGCTTGTTTTCTTTAACTTCTATTTTCTTGACCTTGTCCTCATTGATTTGGCTGACGAGAGTGTTGAGTGAAACCTCGTCGGGTTTATCTGTGGGAACTTTCCAGAAAGAGAAAAAAGCAGCCATGACAATAATGACAGCAAAGAAAACTAAAATAGCCTTGGTGAGTTTATCCATAAAGTTAAAAAAATATTTTACTAGTTTGAAAAACTTAGCCTGATTCTAGCACGCCTTTTTGTTAGATGCAAGCCTTGGGAAAGAGAAAAAGCTTGCTTTTGACTAGGCTTTTCTAGATAATTGAGAGCGTATTGTAAATTCTTGGCAGACAAGTTTTGGAGATGGCCTTGAAATTCAAAAATGGTTTGTCTAAGAACATGTCTTTTTAGGGCCGGGTCTAATCTGGCCCATTTTTGGGCGTCAAGATCAATAAAGGAAGAAGTTTTTTTAACAAGAAGGGCTTGTAAAGATCTTTGAGCGGTCTTCTTGAGATAGGTGAAGTCAGAGTCGAGGAGATGAACTGTTTGAGAGAGAGTTTTTTTAAGACTCGGATTGTAGTTCTTTTCCAGGTAAGGCAAAAGACGATTTCTAATTCTGTTGCGGGTGTAGTTATTCTGAGAATTGGAACGATCCAAGCAAAAAGATTGTTTTTTGGCTTTAAGATAAGCAACTAGCTCTGGCTTACTAATAAGGAGAAGAGGTCTAACCAGGTGTTTGTTTCTGGATTGAATAGCGGAAAGACCTTGGATCCCGCTGCCTCGCAGTAAAAACATCAAGAAGGTTTCAATTTGATCATCTAGGGTGTGCCCTAGAGCAATCAGGCTCGCTTTTTTCTGCTGACGAATTTTCTCCAGGTAGGTGTGTCGGATTTCTCTCAGGGAAGCTTCGTCTTTATTTTTTGGGTGAACGCTGTTTAAAAAGAACTCTAAATTCAATTTCTGAGCTAGTTCTTTGACCAAGGCCTCGTCTTTGTTTGAGTCAGAGCCTCTTAAATGATAATTGATATGGGCTACATACAGCTTGAGTTGCAGAGCTTTTTGTACCTCAAAAAGAAGTGTCAATAAAGCCACCGAATCTGGTCCACCAGAGACGCTAACCACAACTCGTGAGCCTGACATAATCAAGTTTTCTTTGTTGAGATGTTCTAAAAAGCGTTTCTTCATTTTTGTGACAAAGAAAGACCCTTGCAAAGGGCCTTTCTGGTATTAGAAGTTGCTACAAAGTTTATTCTTTTGAGGTTTCTTCTTCTTTGCTGTCTTTGTCTTCTTTTTTATCTTTCGAGTCCTTCTTCTTATCCGTTGAGTCTTTTTTTTCTTTGCCCTTCTCTTTTTTGTCGCTTTCTTTCTTGCTGTCTTTCTCGGTGACAGCCTTAAGGCTTAGCCCCAGGCGATGTTCTTTGGGTTCGATAGACAGGATCTTGAAGTCTTTTTCTGATCCGACTTTGAGGAAGTTTTTGATATCGTCAACTTTCTTTGAGGAAATTTCTGAAATATGGACGAGACCATGAATATCTTTATCAAGTTGGATGAAGGCGCCATAAGGAGTCACTTTGTTGACTTTGCCTCCAATGACGTCGCCAACCTTGTATTTTTTGGCGTTCTTGAGCCAAGGATCTTCTTTGAGGCGCTTGAGGCTCAAAGTGATTTTGGTGTCATCGATACCAATAACCTTGGCTTTGACCTTCTCGGTGACATGAACGATATCAGAAGGACTCTCAATTCTTTGCCAGGCTAGTTCTGAAATATGAATGAGGCCTTCGAGGCCGTTGAATTTAACAAAGGCTCCAAAGTCAACTACGCCACTAATTTCACCATCAATAACGTCGCCAATCTTGAGATCGCCCATTTTCTCTTTTTGTTTCTCGAATTCAGCTTTTTTCTCTGAGATAATGAGCTTTTCTTCTTTGGGTTCAGCGGTAATAACTTGAATGTTGATTTTGTGATTAATGAAGTCACGCAGCTTTTCTAAGATTTTTCCTTGGTCGCCACCTTCAACTCTGGGGTAATGTTCGGAGGAAAGCTGAGAGACAGGTAAAAAGGCG
>JAHIRA010000015.1 GCA_018818905.1 Patescibacteria group bacterium
TGGGTCTTAAAGTTAAGATAGAAAAAACCCTGGCTTATAGAATTGATCTTGAGAAAATCAAGAAAGAGGTTATTGGCAAAGATGAAGTTTGGATCAAAAGTCATTTGGCAGAAAACCCTAACATTAAGGAAGTCCAAGTAGATTTCTGGCCGTTTTGGGTCAAAAAAGTCCCCAGAATTGAGAAGAAAGTCAAAATTAAGCTTGACATAATTTAGGGAATTGATATCATAATCATACACAAATTGTTCTTGAACATCTGTTATACCAATAGTTTGAACTGCAGACCTGCCTTAAATATCGACGATCTTGTTGGTGGCCTTATGTACTGTGGGGCTATTTATTTTTTTAATCATAAATAGTAGTGGCAAGAAGAAGATATTATCCATCAAGAAAAGGCAAGAAGAAGAAAGCCAGAAAAGACAAAAGCACCCAAAAGGAACAAGACAAGAAAGATGTTATCTTGTTTACGGGGGTAGTCTTGGAGGCTCTTCCCAACACCACTTTTAAGGTCAAACTAGAGAATGATCACGAGATAACAGCTAGAATTTCTGGGAAAATGCAGATGAATTTTATCAGAGTCCTTCCTGGTGATGAGGTTGAGATAGAAATGACTCCATATGATCTCACCAAAGGTAGAATAACAAGACGTAACTAATAGCATGAAAGTTAGAGCTTCAGTCAAGAAAATGTGTGATAAGTGCAAAATCGTCCGTCGCAAGAGACGGGTTTATGTTATTTGCGATAATCCTCGCCACAAACAGCGGCAAGGATAGTTTATTTACTTAATATTGATTTAGGATATGCCAAGAATTTCCGGGGTAAACATTCCAGACGACAAGAGAATCGTTATTGGCTTAACTAGTATTTATGGTGTTGGCAAGAATTCTTCAGAAAAAATTCTCAAGTCAGCCAACATTGAGGTTGATACTAGAGCCAAAGATCTGAGCGAACAAGAAATCAATACCCTGAGAGGCATTCTTGAAAAGAGTTACAAGATTGAGGGTGACCTTCGGCAAGAGACTTTGCTCAATATTAAACGGCTCAAGGAAATTGCTTCATATCGAGGCTCAAGACACGTCAAGAATTTACCTTGTCACGGTCAACGAACCAAGACCAATTCCAGAACAGTTAGAGGCAATGTCAGAAGAACCGCTGGAAGCGGAAGAAAGCCATCATCTCAAAAGACTTAATCAAATTATTACTGCCATGGGTAAAGACAAAGAAGAGACAAAGGATCTTGAATCAAAGGATTCAAAACCAGATCAAGAAGAAAAGAAAGAATCTTCTGAGAAAAAAGAGAAGAAGTCTTCAGTTGCGCCTAAAAGAAAGAAGAAGGACAAGAAGAAAAGAAAGATTTCTCGTGGCAATATCTATATCAAATCAACTTACAACAACACGGTAATCACTATTACAGACCTTAATGGCAATACTATCGCTTGGGCTTCCGCTGGCCATCTTGGCTTCAAGGGTCCCAAGAAAGCGACTCCTTATGCTGCTACTTCCATCATGAGAAATGCGATAGAAAAGGTTAAAGATACAGGTCTTTCTGAGGTTGATGTGTATGTCAGAGGCATTGGTGGTGGTCGTGAGGCTTCCATTAGAGCTATCGGTAACGCCGGTCTTGAGGTTAGCTTGATCAAAGATGTTACGCCGCTGCCTCACAATGGATGTCGTCCCAAAAAAGTAAGAAGAGTATAATTTTACCATAATGTCAAACAGCCTCGCAAAATGTAAACTGTGTCGAAGAGAAGGTGATAAGCTTTTTCTCAAAGGCGATAGATGCACAACTCAGAAATGCGCAATTGTTAGACGCAATTTTCCACCAGGTTCAGACGGTAGTGGTAGCAACAAGCATCAAAGAGTTTCAGAGTTTGGCAAACAGCTCAGAGAAAAGCAGAAAGCCAAGAGAACCTATCGGCTCAGAGAGAGACAGTTTCGTCTTTATTTTGATAAAGCTGACAAGGTTCATGGAGTTACCGGCGACAATTTGATTGGTCTTTTGGAAACTAGACTAGACAATTTTGTTTATAGAATGGGTCTAGCTAAATCTAGGAGTCAAGCAAGGCAGATTGTTAGCCATGGACATATTATGGTTAATGGTAGAAAAGTCAATATTCCTTCTTATGCTCTGAAAATCGGAGACGAGGTCTCAATTAGAGAGAATGATTTGGAGAAAGAATATTTCAAGGATTTAGTTAAGTCAGTCAACCGTGATGCCATGCCAACATGGCTAAATGTCGAGGTTCACGGCAAGAACATGAAAGGCAAAGTTCTGGCTGTTCCCGGTCTTAAGGATATCGATCAAAGCATTGATACTCATACTATTGTTGAGTACTACTCACGTCAATAGTCTATTTTTTAAGGAGAAAAACCATGGAAGGAATTATCGTCCCACAAACAATAAAATTAGAGAAAGAAGAGGCCAATGTTGGCCATTTTGTGATTGAGCCTTGCTATCCTGGTTATGGCAACACTTTAGGCAATGCTCTAAGAAGAGTTATGCTCTCATCTTTGCCTGGAGCTGCTGTGAGTGGAGTAAAGATTAAAGGTGTTAGTCACGAGTTTTCAACTCTAGAGCATATTAAAGAAGATGCGGTTGAGATTATTCTAAATCTCAAAAAGGTTCGTTTCAATATGCATTCAGAAGAGCCAGTCAAGCTCAAGCTTGTAAGCAAGGGCAAAAAAGAAATTAAAGCTGGTGATTTTGAGAAAATTTCTGAAGTAGAAGTTGTTAATAAAGATCAGCTTATTGCCACCGCTGTTCACAAAGACACTGATTTTGATATGGAAGTTGTGATTGAAAAAGGTCGTGGTTACGTTTCTGTTGAGCAAAAAGAAAACAACAACCTTGAGATTGGTATGATTCTTATAGACTCAATCTTTAGTCCTATTACCAACGTTAGTTACGAAGTTGAGAATATGCGTGTTGGGCAGAGAACTGATTATGACAGACTAAGAATTATTGTCGAAACTGATGGAACCATTACTCCAAAAGAGGTTTTGTCCGAATCGTCTAGAATTCTTGCTGATCACTTTAGCTTTATTACAGGGGCCAAAGAGGCCAAGAAAGAAGAAGAAGAGCTAGAAGTGGAACAGGTAGAAGAAGAGGAAGAAGACGAGGTTATGGGTAAATTGGTTCAAGAATTAAACCTTTCCACCAGGACTGCTAATGCGCTTGATAAAGCAAAAATTAGAAAAGTTGGTGATTTGGTTCAACGCTCAGAA
>JAHIRA010000146.1 GCA_018818905.1 Patescibacteria group bacterium
AAGGATCTGGCAGGGAAGAAAAGCAGTCGGGATGCAAGCCAGGGAGTAGTAGAAAGCTACCTCCATCCCAACAGAAAAATCGGCGTCCTTTTGGAATTAAACTGTGAGACTGATTTTGTCGCCAAATCAGACGATTTTAGAAATCTGGCTCACGAACTCTGTTTGCAAATTGCAGCTTCGAGAGAGGAAACTCCTCTTTCAGAACAGATCTGGGTTAAGGACCCGTCAAAAGCCATCAAGGATTTGATCGGGGAATACGTTGCCAAGATCGGAGAAAATATTACAGTCAAAAGATTTGAGAGATACGAAATATGATAGAGCTCATAGCTTTAATCGTTTTTTTCGTAAGTTTAGCCGGTATCCTGGTTGTAGCTTTTAGGAAAATACCTCAGCTTTTGGAATTGTCGGAAGCCGGTCCCCTTGTTCTTGACTGTAAAAAACTTCCCGAGAAAGCCAAGAAACTGCCTTTCTTAAAGAACTTATCTTTTGATTTATTGCTCCAAAAAACACTTTCCAAATTCAAAATAATTACCTTAAAGACGGAAAACAGGACTTCCAATTTACTCCAGAGATTGAGGGAGGACTCCAAGAGAAAGAAATTTGGTGAGGACGACAACTACTGGGAAGAGATCAAAAAACTGACCAAGAAATAGCCTGCCGATGTAGCTCAGTGGTAGAGCAACTGTTTTGTAAACAGTAGGTCGTCGGTTCGAATCCGACGGGCGGCTCCAGAGGCCTTTTTATAAGCCAAAAAGTAAGAATTTGTCAAAATACCCTTGACAATTTTTTTTATTCAGTTTATAATAATGAAGTAAAAAATAGGGTGAATATTTGAGAGAGGGAGGGAAATTATATCGTCCCTGAACCTCTTTCAAACATTTACCTTATTCATAGATCAACCAAATTTGTCTCTAGAAGAGGGAAGAGGGGGCCCAGGATGCGAAATTTTATACAAATCCTGCAATTATCCTCTTCTTTCTTCCAGAGACAAATACATTCCTCGCTATTGGCGGGGTTTTGTTTTAAACACATATTGATGTATAATACTATCGATGAGAAGAAAATCAAAAATTCTGCTTGTTATTCTTTGTGTTTTCACCATACTTCTGCTGATGTTTGGCGTAGGCCTTTTTTGGTTATCAGAAAAACAAAAACAACAAGAAGAGGAAGAGAATAGGAAGGCTCTGGAAGATCAAGAAGAAGCCAAAGTAGAGGAAGAAAAGGGGGTTGAGGTTCTGGGATTTGTAGAAACTATTAAGGCTCAAAAAAGTGAAAGTAGCTCTTTTTATCTTCTCAACACCAAAGAAAAAAGTGTATTTGAGGTTAGTTTGCCGGCAGATTTCAACAGAGAAGTTAAACCAGCCTTTCATGATACCAAACTCTATTATCTGACATCAGAAAATGTACTGGAAGATGAGGAGAGTTTAACCACCATTCTCTATTCTCACGATCTCAAAAGTGGGCGAAGAGAAAAAATCGCCACCACCTCTGTTAATTCTTACCCTTGGAAATTCTGGCTTTCTGGTAATGGAGAGAAGATTGTGGTTGAGAGAATAGAAAAGAACATGGTTGGAGAGGATGAGCCTGTTTTGGAATCTTCTGGAAAACCTTTGAAGAAAGTTGGTTTTGAAGTCATTAATCTAAAGGACAATAGTAGTGATAAGATTATGAGTCTTGAGATTAATGTTAACACCAATATTCTGGCCGGATACTCTGAAAGTCAAAATGATTTCTATTATATCAAAAAGGAGAACGAAGAATACGAGGTTGTGGCAGTTAATCTTGAAGATGGAGAGAAGAAAAAACCTTTTGCCTTGATCAATTATGGAAGCATTGATTTTGATGGTTTTGTCAAATCAGATGCTTCTCATCTTTTGTCTCTTTCTCCAAATAGCAAGTATCTTTTGTATACTGATTCTGAAAATGATGGTCAGAAGACAGATCTCTACCAGATCAGTACCAGAAATGGGGCCAAAGAAAAGATTCTGAGCAAAAAAGGTCTCATAAAACAAATCTCTTGGGCCAAGATCGAGGATAAGTTTGCCTATCTTTTTCTAGAAGAATCAACCGGTATCCCAGAAATTTGGACTTCTGATCCTGACGGAAAAAATGAAAGTAAGGTTATTAAGGCCACTGATCGTGGCAAAAACTTGAGTGATCTGACATATTCCAGCGATGACTCCAAATTATTCTTTGCCGAAAGAATCAGCGCTAGAAGTGTCAAGGTGATGGCGCTGGAGAACGACAAATATACCGAGGACGATATTTACAACCGCGAAATTTTACCAAACGAAGACAATATTTTCCTAGAGATCATTGCTTCCGAAAGAACAGAAAAAGACTTTCCCTGGAGAGCTCCAGGGATGCGTCAAACTTTGAGTGATTCTTCAGAGAATACCCTTGACGAAAGTGAGATTACAAGAGAGAATGTCATTACTTATCTTTCTTCAAATCTGGCCGAAGCCATTAGAAAAGACCCGTATTTGGGTGAAGATTGGCGGTTGATGAGCTTGGGATTTCCCAAGAATGAAGAAGGTCGAGTTTATGTTGTCTTTAGTGACAATCATGAAATGGGCCAAAGTCTGTTGGAATGCCTAAAGACTGATGGACAGGTTTATTGCGGTTTGGTCGGAACCTTTGAAATTGATGGTCTTGATTGGCGCTTGGAAATTGGGGAAGATCCTCTGGCAGGCCAAGTCATTCAACACTACGAAAAAGATTCTCAGTCTGGAAATTACGTCTTGTCATATGAGACTGGCGAGAAAGAAGTATTTCCTGTTTCTCTGGACACGGCGAGGGAAAGTCAAAAGAAAGTCGATGCCGGAGAAGAAAGATTTAGAACTCTTGCCATTGAGGTGGCCAAGAATGATTTGCCAGAAAGGTTTAATCTTAAAGAAGCCGAGTACAAGGTTATCTCTGAGGACGACAAGGAGGGGACAGTAACTCTAGAAGCTAAGAAAGACAGTGAAGTTTATCACATTAATCTAGAGAAATTAGTCCGAAAAGACGCTACTGGAATTTGGACCCTGGTTAGTATAAAAAACGTTAAATAATATATTCACATGCCACAGAAAAATATGATCAAGTTTGAGTGTTCTGAATGTAGGAATGTCAATTATCATTCTAGAAAGAACATTAGAGCGCTCAAAGAAAGGCTTCAGATCAAAAAACATTGCAAGCATTGCAAAAAACACACCTTGCACAAAGAAACAAAATAGCCGAGCTTCAATAATTCCAGAATAGAAAGATACGGGGGTATAGTTAAGTGGTATAATTTCGGTCTCCAAAACCGAAGTCGTAGGTTCGATTCCTACTACCCTCGCTTTTATTTATTTGCAGAGGCAAAACCTCTGTTTTTATTTTGGAAGATGATTGGGTGGTCTATCTTGAGAAAAAAGATAGAAAATGTTAGAATGAATTTAACAATCATTTTTTATATTCCACAAAAACAAAATGTCAATGCTCTCAAAAATCCTAAAAACAGGTCTTTTCTCCTTGACTTTCTTCTTGGGGATAGGTGTTCTCATGACTAGTGCGGCTACTCCTGCAGAGACTATTCAGCTAGGCCAAGATATCACCTACACCGAAACAGTAATTGTCCCTTCAATTAAGATTGGAGCTCAAGGTGTGGGTGGCGTAACTTTCTTTAATGGGACCATTGTCAACGGTACCACTGGAGATAATGGTGTCGACAATCCAGTTACTTTTGGTGACAATGTCAGAATAGATGGACGTGTCTATCGAGGGGCAACAGCTGGTCCAGATGATGACAAGTCATTTATTATCAATGATAATTTAGAGGTGCTAGGAACTATTCAGGGTTCAGACCTTATCGGAGCTAGTCAACTTACGATTGCCAATAATGGATCATCGGGACAAGTTTTGTCGCT
>JAHIRA010000147.1 GCA_018818905.1 Patescibacteria group bacterium
CAAACTTGATGTGAGCTATAAAGATAATATGGGGTATGGGAGTCATTGTTCCAAAGTCGATGACGGCTGCCAGTGTCAATATTTTCTTGAAGAGTATTAAAACGTACGGCCGAGGCCCTCCCGGTTGTCCCAGAAGGGATGCTTTGAGAAGAAGTGGGCCAGTCATATCCATAGTAAGGAACACCTAGAAGAAGCTTGTGTTTGTTGCCTCCGGCGGTTGCGACGTAAGAATTAATTGTGTTGGTGACATTATAGTTACTCCATTGATTTCCAGATTCCAGAGGGGCGACTGGACCGGCTTGGCTACCGCCTGCGTAGTGATAGTCGTAGCCCATAATCATGAGAACATCGGTTGCGGCGGCCAAAGCGCTGATATCCCAGCTGCTGTTCCAGTCAACGGCCGGAGCATCCAGGGAAACTTCTGACCCTGGGATCTCTTGGTGAAAAGTATTGGTTAAATCACGGACAAAAGTAGTAAAGTTATTACGTTGGTCTTCTGGCACATATTCAAAATCAATGTTGACGCCATCGGCACTAGCATTCTTGACCTCGGTGACCAAATTGTTGATGGCGTTGCTTCTGTTTGAGGCTGAACTCAGAAGATCTCTAATACCAGAAGTAGAGAAATTCTTGGCGACCAAGACAACTTTGACGTCGTTTTGATGAGCCGTAGTAATGAGGTCGGTAACCGGCCAATCATGCTTTTCGCCAATGCTACCGTTGCCATTGAGGTCAGCCCCAAAATAAGCAATAGTTGACAGAAGGTCAAAATCATAATTTTTCCAGGCGTCACCCATCCAATAAGGATGAAAGCCAAAGACCTTCTTCTCCAATTCTTTGCCGGCTCCAACCGAAGACCCGCCAGCATTCTGATAATTATGGCCTGATGATTGATAGAATTTTTGTGGTTGATTTTGAAAGCTCTGGTCTTCTTGTTGGTGGACGCTTTTTGCTAGAACAAGAAGAGGCGACAACAATAAAGAAAGAGCAGCTAGGACAAAAGCAAGTTTTGAGATTTGTTTCATAATTTTTGGGTTAGATATTCATATTCTATCAGAACTGAGGAATAAAAGAAGCCCTCAGAATTGAGGACTTCTTGAATGGAGCTAGGCTTGTTTAGGGAGCTATGCGAGTGTATTCAATAACAACTTCATAGAGAAGTGTTGCAGAGCTTCCCGCGTCATTTTTTTTGGGCATGGTAGCAAAGATACGGTGCGAATTATTCTCGTTTGAGATGGTGGTATAATCTGTGTCTAGAGTTAGCTCGGTGCCTCCTGAACCACTTTGAGAGCTTCCAGTAGCAATTGTCTCGGATGTAGCTCCACCATGTGGTGAACGGGCCAGAGAAAGACTGATTTGTTCAGAATTCTGTGAATTGTAGTACATTGTTACCTTGGAAACTTTGGCTCCATCTGGGAGGTACACTGGGGCAACAAAATTTTCATTTTGGTCTGTTCTTTGATTGCCAAGATCAAAGCCGTTATTCACATAGTAGGCACTGCTTGGACTAGTAACCTCAAAAGCAGCCGCAGGGATGCTGAGTCGAGCTGTTGTTTCTTGGAATTGAATTGAGCCACTGGCCACAATGTCTCCGGTGACATTCAAGGTGTCGTTTATTTTGACTGGCAAAGAATCATCTGACTTAAAAGAAAACAATCATAATCATAAGCCCAAGGCTTTTTTTGTTTTTCATTTTGTTTGTTTAGATTATAGTAACGATAATTATAACATAAAATAAGTTTTTTGCTTCATCTTTTTATTTTTATACACACCCTATTCACACCTTCTGTCAAAAAGGCTAGAAAAAGCCTCTGTTATCCCTTGACACTATTTCTAAATTGACTAAAATAGAAGTTACCCTATAAATCTTTGAGATGGTTTGTTTTTGGGAAGGTCGGTTGAACGACTGTTCACTCACAACTGAATAACCGGAATTAAATTTCGATCACTAAATAATAGTAATTTGAATGCAAACAATTTCGATCAGTCATTTTGTTTGTAGCCACAAATTACTAGTCAATCGAGATCTTGTGTGGCTGCCATACAGGTGGCAGACATGCGAGATTAAAAAGGCACATTTATGTGCCTTGTGTTAAACATTCGTAAGAGTATATGGTGGATACCTTGGCTAGTTAGGCCGAAGAAGGACGTTGCAGGGTGCGAAAAGTCTCGGTGAGGTCCCAAGCAACCTTTGATCCGGGAATGTCCGAATGGGGAAACCCACCCCGCCTTTGGCGGGGAGATTCACTTACTTTGTAAGTGGGTCGGTAACCTGGGGAACTGAAACATCTTAGTACCCAGAGGAAAAGAAAATAAGCCCCGCCTTTGGCGGGGAACATTCTCCTAGTAGCGGCGAGCGAACGGGGAAGAGTCTAAACCGTTTTGAAATTTGAGTTTTAGGTGTCTACACTTTTGTGTAGACCACTGTCAATGTCC
>JAHIRA010000148.1 GCA_018818905.1 Patescibacteria group bacterium
CATTGTTCTGGGTTGCTACTACATCACCAAGATCAAAGAAGGTGAAAAAGGTGAAAATAAGGCTTTTGGTGACCCCAAAGAAGCTATTCTAGCTTATGAAAATGAAATTATTACACTCAAGAGCAAAATTAGAGTCAGACTCAGTCTGACCAAAGATTCTGAGCCAGAATTGGTAGAAACCTGTGTTGGTCGAATTTTCTTCAACAATATTCTGCCGGAAGAAATGAGTTATGTGAACAAAATCCTAGATAAGAAAGAAATCTCCAATGTCATTTCGCAATGTATCCGTGAATTTGGTGATGAGGTTACGGTCAAAATGCTTGATCAGCTCAAGTCTTTGGGCTTCAAATATCTAACTGTTGCTGGTATTTCTTGGGGTATGGATGATCTACAAGTTCCCAAAGAGAAGAAAGGTTTGCTTGATAAGGCTTCAAAAGAGGTAGAAGAAGTTAGGCAGCAGTACAAAGCTGGATTTTTGACTGACGATGAGAGATACATCAAAACTATTGAAGTGTGGTCCAAAGTTAAAGAAGAGATTACCAAAATTTCTTCCAAAATTCTTGATGAACATGGCCCTGTTTATAGCATGGTCGAATCTGGCGCTCGTGGTTCATGGCCACAGATTGTTCAGATGATGGGTATGCGTGGTTTGATGGCGGCTCCTTCCGGAAAAACCATTGAACTTCCGGTGCGTGATAGTTTTAAAGAAGGTCTAGGAGTGCTTGAATACTTCATTTCAACTCATGGCGCCAGAAAAGGTTTGTCCGATACCGCTCTTAGAACTGCCAATGCTGGTTATCTAACTCGACGTTTGGTTGATGTTTCTCAAGATGTTATTATCTATGACGATGATTGCCATACCAAAGAGGGCTTGGAGATCACCAAAGAAGGCAGTGAAATTCTAAATCAGGACATGAGTTCCAGAATTATGGGTCGTGTGCTGTCTCAAACTGTCAAACATCCTGAGAATGGCAAAGTTCTTCTTAGAGCTGGTGACACTATTGACGAGGTAGCTGCCGATATCATTGTCAAAAACGAAGTCAAGGTTGTTTATATCCGTTCCGTTCTAACCTGTAGATCCATCAGAGGTGTCTGTAGTAAATGTTATGGCTGGGATCTGGGTAGTCGCCTACTAGTCAAAGTAGGCGAAGCTGTTGGTGTTGTGGCCGCTGAGTCAATTGGTGAGCCTGGTACACAGCTGACAATGAGAACCTTTCACACTGGTGGTGTAGCTGGAGACGGAGACATCACTCAGGGTCTGCCTCGTGTTGAAGAATTGTTTGAAGCCAGAGGCATCAAGAAGCCAGCTCTTATCTCAGAAATGGACGGCATCGTTGATGTTGAAGAAGATAATGGCAAGAAGATTGTTCGAGTCGTGGCCAAAAATATTGAAAAAGCTGATCTAGAGAAAGATACTACTGATATGCAAGTTAAAGTCAAAGACAGAACCGTGGTCGAAAAAGGAGACGTCATTGCCAAAAACAAACACGGTCGCGAAGTCAAAGCTCCCTTTGCTGGAATTGTTAAAGTTCTCAAGGGTAAGCTGGAAATGTTTAAAGAAGGCAATTACGAGAAGAAATATATTATGCCTGGAAATGCTGTTTTATGGGTTAAGAAAGGTGATTTGGTAGCCAAAGGACAGCAGATGTCAGAAGGCTCTATTGATCTACAGTCTCTTTTCAAAACGGCCGGTCGTCAAGCTGTTCAGGAATATGTTCTCAAAGAAGTGCAATTCATTTACTCTAGTCAGGGACAGGACGTGAATGACAAGCATGTTGAAATTATAGTTCGCCAAATGCTTTCCAAAGTGAAGGTCAAAGATATCGGTGATAGTCATTTCTTGGCTGGTGATGTTATTGATAGAGCTCAATTTATCAGAGTCGTTGATGAGCTCAAAAAAGAAGGCAAGAAACCACCAACCGCTGAAGCTCTCTTGCTCGGTATTACCAAAGCTTCTCTCTCAACAGAAAGTTTCCTTTCAGCAGCCTCCTTTCAGGAAACAGCAAGAGTTTTGATTGACGCGGCTATTGCCGGCAAGGTTGATCATCTCAGAAGTCTTAAAGAGAATGTCATTATTGGTAAGCTTATTCCGGTTGGTTCAGCCTTTAGGAAGGCTAAGTAGAATTTTCTCAGATTTCGATAAACAAAAAACACCCTGCGGAAGTGGGGTGTTTTTTTATAAGGATGTTTTGCCCTGATACTTCGGAAAAACAAACATTCTAAGTATCAAATCATCATCACCAAAAGAGGCAACAAGATCCTCAGAACCAGATTCTACAACGCCCAAACCTCTTCCAAGACTTCTTCAAAAAGAAAATAGATGAAGGTAAACTTTACAGAGTAGCCCTAGTTGCCACCATGAACAAGATGACTCATGTTATTCATGCTGTTTGGACTAGAGGGACTCCTTTC
>JAHIRA010000149.1 GCA_018818905.1 Patescibacteria group bacterium
CACTGTTTTACTAGAAGCTAAAAATGGCTTAGTAAAACTCTCTTCTACTAATCTTGAAACAGGAATAGTTTGTTTTTTTGGTGGCATAATAAAAGAAGAGGGTCGCTTTGCTGTACCAGCTAAAATTTTTAGCGATTATATTGCAAATCTTCCAACAGAAAAAGTTGAAATACTTGGTAAAAATGATCTCCTAACTATTTCTTCTGGAAGTTTTAAGGCCGAAATAAAAACCCTTCCCCCTGACGAGTTTCCTCTGATGCCCAAAGTGAAGAGTGAGGCCATATTTAGTTTAAGTGGAGCTGTTTTTAAGAAGGTTTTGGCAAAGATAATTTTTGCTGCCACGCCTGATGATTCCAGGCCTGAGATTTCAGGAATTTGTCTTGATGTTAAAGGAGATGAGATTAAGGGTGTTGCCACTGATGGATATCGGTTGGCGGAGGGTGTTTTGGAAACGACACAAAAAGCAAATACGGAAGGTATTTTTATTGTCCCTCTGAGAGCTGCTCAAGAAATTTTTAGGATTATCTCTGGTGATGAAGAGGAAGTAAAAGTGTTTATAAGTGAAGGGCAGATTAAATTAGCCTTCAAGGACCCGACTATTTTGAGTAGTGAGATTGAGATCGTTTCAAAGTTAGTTGATGGCAATTACCCAGCTTATCAAGAAATAATTCCCAAAAACTTTAAGGCTCGAGCCTTTTTGGACAAAAAAGAGCTCATAAACGTTATTAAAGCAGTCAGTCTTTTCTCTAAAAAAGAAACTAGCGAGATTAATGTTTTAGTAGGAGCCAAAAAAGGAGAGTTGGTTTTCCTTTCGGAATCGTCCTTGGTTGGAAAAAACACTTCAAGTGTTAAGTGTAAAATAGAGGGCGAGTCCCTAGAGATTTCCTTTAACTATCATTACCTTTTAGAAGGTCTTGGTGCTCTTGAAGGAGACGGGGTTGAGTTGGCGTTTTCTGGCAAGGGTGGACCGTTGATAATTAAGGAAGAGGGGGATGGTTCTTATCTTTATATTGCTATGCCGTTAGAATCTGGAGCTTAAAAAATAAAAATAAAAAAAGAGAACCAAAAAAAGGCTTAGAGAAGCCTTTTTTTGTTGAACACAGGTTATCCACACTTGATGTTTGCTTTTTGTTCGCCTATACTCTATTTAGAGGGGTTACTGTGGAGAATAATTTTTAACTTAAATACATGGACAAGCAAATCACTAAAAAACAAAAAGAAATTTTTGACTATCTGATCAAGTTTCTCAAGAGAAAAGGGTACGCTCCAAGCTACAGAGAGATAGCGACTCATTTTGACTTAAGTTCGGTAGCCACTGTACACAAGCACCTTCAGGGGTTGAAGGAGCATGGCCTGGTAAGTTTTCAAAAAGGGGTTGCTCGCTCTCTTAATGTCAAAGACAAGCTCCTTGAAGAGGTGCGAGCTATTGAGGTTCCCCTGTTGGGAACTATTGCCGCTGGTGAGCCCATCGAGGCTATTGCCGAAAATGAACGTCTTTCAGTCCCAGAAGAACTTAAGGGGCGCTATGATTGTTATGCTCTTAAGGTTAGAGGGGACTCTATGATAGAAGATGGGATTTTTGATGGAGATTACGTTATTGTTGAGCGAGACTACTACCCACAGAATGGAGACGTGGTGGTGGCCTTGATTGACAACGAATCGGCCACTCTTAAGCGTTACTATAGAGAAAAGAGTCGCGTTCGTTTGCAGCCAGCCAACTCTTCAATGAACCCCCTCTATGTTAAAAACCCATCCATTCAAGGCAAAGTTAGGGCTGTTTATAGAAAATATCTTTAATAAAAAATAATCATAAAAACATGCAAAAAAGAAAAGTTAAAGCACTTTTTAGAAGCACCTTTGGAAGAATAAGAGATAATATCTTTTTTGGGGAAGAGCGGCAGCTTAAAAAAGTTATCTCTAGAGCTAGGAATTTAACAGTTCTATAAAAATGCAACAAAAAATAAACGAGAAGGTTAATGTTTTGGTTGGTTTTAGAGAGAAAAAATTTAAACCCTTAGCTTTTTATTGGCAGAATCGCAAAAGAAAGATAGAGAAAATTAATCTTACCTACACCGCTAAAACCGGGCGGCATGATTTTTATTATTTCTCAGTCACCTCTGCTGGGGACTATTACAAATTTTGTTTTGACGTGACCAAGATGACTTGGACGCTAGAAGAAACTTCTTTTTAAATCTAGAATATGTCTCTTTATCTTCATGTTGATATGGACTCCTTTTTTGCTTCAGTTGAACAACAGGCTAATCCAACTTTACGAGGTAAGCCAGTTGGGGTTACGGGTGGAACGGGGCCTCGGGCCGTAGTCGTGGCGGCTTCTATCGAAGCAAAAAAACAGGGCGTCAAAACACCGACAATTTTAGCCAAAGCCAAGCTTATTTGTCCTGATTTTGTACCAATATGGGGGGATTTTGAAAAATACATTTTTATCCACCATCAAATTTTAAAGATTTTTGAAAAGTACACTGCCACGGTTAGCGTTTTTAGTATTGACGAAGCTTTTTTGGAAGTTTCTAGAACGGCTAGGCGTTTTGGCGGGGCTCAGAAAATTGCTGAACTTATCAAGAGAGAGTTTAGAGGAAAGCTTGGAGAGAGGATTACTTGCTCTATTGGTATTGCCCCAAGTCGAGCTTTGTCCAAATTAGCTTCAAAGATAAATAAACCCGATGGTGTTTTTGTTATTAATCAGCGCAACCAAAAAGAGATTCTTAAAACGACAGCTGTTGAGTCTTTGTGTGGAGTTGGTTTTAAAACCAAAAAAAAACTCAATCAACTTGGTATTGTAACTGCTCAGGATCTTGGCTGTTACTCTCTTAGAGGTTTAATAAGACGCTTTGGAGTGAATGGGTACTTCTTGCATGCTTTGGGGCGCGGAGAGGATCTGAAGGGGCAAGAGGAGGAAAATAAAATAGATTGTGAGAAGTCTTTTGGGCATCAATATACTTTTCCAGAAAATCTAGACTACCAATCTTCTAAAGACCGGGCCGAGCTTAAGGCTAAGCTTTTTGAGCTTTGCGAAGGAGCTGCTCGCAGAATGCGGCGCAAAAACTTGGCGTGTCGAACGATTTCATTAAGGATTCGTTTTTATAATTTTAGTTCTTTTTCGCGCGACAAGAGCTTTAAGTGTTGTTTTTTTAGCACAGAGGATGTTTATCAAAAAGCCTCTGTGCTTCTTGATGAGGCAGCACCTTCTTTCCCTCTAAGGCTTATTGGAATAAGTTTGTCCACTCTTACCAGAGAGTGTTCTCAGAAAAGTTTGTTTTTAAAAGAGCAGCAAAAAAAGAATCTTTCAGAGGCTCTTGATGATATTAATAGTAGATGGGGTGAGTTAACAGTTAAAACTGGACACTCTTTACTGTCTGATGGAAGAGGGGTTTTTAGGGAGAGTGCCTTTCAAAGAAAATTCAGAGCATAGTTTTGTAAGTGCAAAATTCAGATTTTAAGTTGCTAAAGAGTAAAAAAGCGAGTAAAATTAAGATCGATTTAGCTAAAAAGAAAGTCTATGTCTGGACACTCAAAATGGTCGACTATTAAACACAAAAAGGCCCAAGAAGATGCTAAAAAAGGCAAAACCTTCTCAAAGCTGTCTCGTTTTATTACTTTGGCAGTTAAGGCTGGTGGAGCAGATCCTGGGGCAAACTTTGAGCTCAAGCTAGCCATAGAAAAAGCCAAGGCAGCCAATATGCCGTCGCAAAACATCAGAAAAGCTATACAAAAAGGAATGGGCAACAAAGAGGCTGATAATTTGGTTGAAGTGGTTTACGAGGTGCATGGACCAGAAGGAGTGACTTTGATCATCGAAGGCGTTACTGACAATAAAAATCGAACCCTGTCAGAGGTCAAGGGCTTAGTCCAAAAGCATGGGTTTCGTCTAGGAGAAGAAGGAAGTGCTTCTTGGATGTTTAAAAAGGTAGGAATGTTAAGAGTTTTGCTAGAAAGTGTCAAAAAGACCTCGCTAAGTCCCGATGAGATTGAACTTAAGGCTATCGACCTAGGGG
>JAHIRA010000150.1 GCA_018818905.1 Patescibacteria group bacterium
ATAATTATGTTTCCAGTCTATCCGAAGGTGTTTGCCATTACAAAAGACAAAGTTAGAGCAACTATGGTTACATCTTTGATATGGTTTGTTTTTCTTTTATCCCTTGTTTTTGTGTATGGATATGTGGGCCTAGATGATAGAGTTTCTGACGCCGTTTTGTGGACATATAACAAAGTCACAGGTAAAACGACCCAGGAAAGTAATATTGAAACCGGGTATTTTGAACTTGATACTAGATATATTGATGATCTTCGCCTTGCTTACCCTAGACACTGGTATTCGTTTGAAGAACTTGATGACAAGAGTTTCTCGGCTGTACTGATAAAAAGCTTCACACCTCTATTCATGGTCTCTGATGGAAAGAAGGCGTATATGTTTATGTCCAAAGAGCAACTTGAAGAGACCCCTCAGAATAGAGCTTCGAAGTCAATTTTGGACATAGATACAACTGCCTACGTTGATAGACTGCTTGATGCCGGAGAAATTGATTCGGTACAGGTTATAAGAAGGAATTTGGTGGACGAGAACATTTTGGAGGTGGAAGAAAGTTTTAACTATAAGGGAGAGAAATACTACTTTGTTTCTAGAACTTATTTTGCCAAGATAGAGGGACAAAGCATTCTTTATACAGTTGGTTTGATAGTTGATTTTGACAGCCGAAACAGGTACAATGACATGGTCAGGGGGATGTTTAAAAAGACTCATTTGAGAAAAACTATATTTGACAATGGCTAAGAAAAAAAACAGACGAAAGGAAATTTTGATAGTCGAAGATGAGCCACAAATGCTCAAGGTTTTGGATAGAAAGATTTCCAGTTTGGGACATAGCACAACTCTGGCAGAGAATGGAGAGGTGGCTTTGAAAAAAATTCAGAACAAGGAGTTCGATCTGATTTTGTTGGATATAATTCTTCCGGGGAAAAGTGGTTTTGATATTCTGGAAGCGATGAAAGCAGAGGGGATAGAAACACCGGTTATCGTGATTAGCAATTTGGGCAGTGAAGATGACGTGGAGATGGCTATCAGGCTTGGAGCGAAAGATTATTTCATCAAATCTAATATTACCTTAAGAGAGCTTGTCTCAAAAATAGATAGCCCAGAGTAAAAGCTATTATGGGTTGTTTTTGTGCTAATGGTGGCGTTTTTGTTTAGGTTGACTTTGAAGTATTTGTCGACTATAATTCTAGTATAACTGACAACATCATGATACCAACTTACTCGGTCATTGTTCCCGCCTATAACGAGGAGGGGAATGTTCAGGGTCTTTTTGAGTCGATCAAAAAAACCATGGATAACCTGGGCGATGCTTACGAAGTCATTTTTGTTAATGACGGATCAAGCGATCAGACTCTTGAGGTTCTCAAGAAATTCAGCCCGATCAAGATAATCAATTTCAGAAAGAATTTTGGACAGACAGCAGCTTTGGATGCCGGTTTTAAGGCCGCCAGAGGAGAATATTTTATTACTTTGGATGGCGATGGTCAGAACCCACCAGAAGAGATTCCCAAGCTGATTCATAAAATGAAAGAGGGGGATTTTGATGTAGTGTCAGGGTGGCGCAGAAAAAGAAAAGACCCGTTTTTCAAGCGTTTTGCTTCTAAGGGAGCTTATATACTTCGTAATATGATTGTCAAAGATCATGTCAAAGACTCCGGTTGCTCGCTCAAAATTTACAAAAGAGAATGTTTTGACGGCGTTGATTTGTTTGGCGAAATGCATCGTTTTATTCCTGCTGTGCTGCATTGGCGCGGGTTCACAATTGGTGAAGTTGAAGTTTCTCATCAGCCCAGAGTCCATGGCGTAACCAAATATAATTGGAAGAGAACTTTTAAAGGGTTTGTGGATATGATCTCGGTGTGGTTTTGGCGGAAGTATTCTAACCGGCCGTTGCATCTTTTTGGGGGGGCGGGGATGATGATGACTACGCTGGGGCTACTTGGTTTTGTTGTTTTAGCTGTGTTGAGGATTTTCTTTGACTACGGTCTTTCAGATAAGATATGGCCCTTAGTATTTATCCTTATGGTCATTATGGGAGTTCAACTGTTTATTTCTGGGTTGATGGCTGATATCGCTGTCAAAAACTACTATTCAGGTAAGAGAAGGCCATATATTATAAAAGAAGTGATAGAGATATAGATGAGAATTCTTGTTATTGCTCCAACTCCTTTTTTTGCTGACAGAGGTTGTCATATACGTATTTATGAAGAAGCAAAAAAGCTGGAGGAGCTTGGTCACCAGATTAAAATTGTTACTTATCACCATGGTCGTAATATTGCTGACTTGGATGTTGAAAGAATAATAAACATTTCATGGTACAAGAAATTGTCCGCTGGTCCTTCTTGGCACAAGATCTACCTTGATATCCTACTCTTTTTTAAGACTCAGAAACTTGGCAAGACATTTAGGCCAGATATCGTACATGCACACTTGCATGAAGGGGTAATGATTGCTCATTGGTATAGTATTTTTAGTCGTAGCAAAGCTCCTATTGTCTTTGATATGCAGGGAGGGCTTGTGGGTGAGCTCAAGTCCTATGGATTCATTGGAAATATGATGGAGAAGGTTTTTCTTGCTCTTGAGAAAAAGTGCTATTCTTATCCGGACGTGACAGTGTGTAGCTCGCTATCCTCGTATAGAATTGCCGAAGAGGGCTTGAAGCTTGTAAATGGCAAAAGAGTAGTTCTGGGGATAGATGGCGCGGCAATAGCCAAGGAAGATGGTAACATAAGTGACCTGAAGATTGAGCTTGGGGTTTCTGATGACAAAACAATTGTTATATATACTGGAGGCCTGTCAAGGACTAAGGGCGTGGATTTGTTGCTTGAATCTGCTTCAGAAGTTTTGAAGCAGAACAGTCAAATTGCCTTTGTAATACTGGGATATCCTGATGTCGAGCACTACAAGAAGGTCACAAAAGAACTTGGGATCTCATCTGAGGTATTCTTTGTTGGAAAAAGCAGATATGAAAACTTACCTAAGTATCTTGCCTTGGCAGATATAGCTGTTGACCCAAAACCTGATGGATCTGGCGAGGCTAGCGGAAAAATGTTAAATTATATGGGAGCTGGCTTGCCAGTCGTTTGTATGGATACTGAAAACAACAGAAGTCTTTTGCCTGCAGGAAATATTTTTGTTAAAAATGGCAGTGTTGATTTTGCTCAGGGAATACTAAATCTGATTGATGACAATAGATTGAGAAAAAGGCTTAAGGAGAAGAATAGCGAGAAAGCCAGGAGTAGTTATTCGTGGGAAAGAACCGCTGGCATCATTAACTATGCTTATCAGGAAATAGTTTCAGGAAAATGAATTATACTCACAAGCTTTCGATTGCAGTGTTAAGCTGGAATACTCGTAGACTCACCAAAAACTGCCTAACCTCGATTAAAAAGAATGTAAAGGGGGTTGACTACGAGGTTATTCTTATTGATAATAACTCAAGAGACGGTAGTGATGAGATGGTTGAAGAGAATTTTCCATGGGTGAAATTAATTAAGAATGAAAGCAATGAGGGATTCGCGAAAGGCAATAATCAGGCTTTCGAAGCGGCTGGTGGGAAGTACTTTCTGCTCCTCAACTCTGATACAGAGATTTCAGTTGGATCAATTGAGAATATGGTGGCCTTTCTGGATAAGAAGCAAGAATTTGGAGCTGTCACAGGCAGACTTATGAATCTAGATCAGACAACCCAGTATTATATGCATCGTCGTTTTCCAAATTACTTCTCTCTAGTAATGGCTCTGATCCACAAAAAGGCTCGTTTTTTTAAGCCGCAGATTGTGAAGGATTATTTGTACCTAGATAAGGACTTCAAGAAGAACTTTGAGGTGGAACAAGCCGCGGCTGCCTGCTTGATGCTGAGAAGTGATTTGGTGTCAAGAATTAATGGGCTGCTAGATGAAAAGAACTTTCCTATCTATTACAACGATGTTGATCTTTGCTACCGACTTCGTCAAATAGGATCCAAGATTGCTTGCTTGGCCATTGCGCCTATTACACACATAAAGGGGCAGAGTATAAAGAAGCTGGACTTCTCAAAAGGCATGCAGGAGTATGTTGCATCTTCACTGAGATTTTTTTCCAAGTTTGATTTACGATTTGATTATTGGATGTTGAAGTTTACTTATATGTTTGTTTTTTCTGGTGTTCTAATATTTTCATTGGCCCAACTCATTCTCAAGCGAATAAAGTTGACTGAAATTCGCAGAAGATGGGAGATCCTGAAGCAAGCCACAATTGTTCAATCTATTACTTGAAATATGAAACTGAAGATTACGAAATCAAATTGGGACCTATTGGCTGAAATGATCAAAACAGACTTCAAGTTACGCTATCACGGATCATTGTTAGGTTTTTTATGGGTACTCCTGAAGCCGTTTTGTATTTTCTTGATTCTTTACATTATATTTTACTATCTTTTTGCTAGAGGAGATGAATATTTTGCCCTCAGGCTAATTCTGGGATTGATTGTTTATTCATTTTTTGCAGAAGCAACAACCCATGGAATTAATTCCCTTCTTGGGAAAGCCAATATAATTCTGAAGGTGAATTTCCCACGTCAGATAGTTGTTTTTGCCTCGGTGATTAATTCTCTTATTACTTTGGGTATTAGTTTTTTTATTTTCCTGATATTTTGGGTCTTCAAGCCAACAGCGATTACTTGGCTGTGGCTTTTATTTCCAGTGTATATTTTGGTTTTGACTTTGTTTGTTCTTGGAATATCTTTTTTCACAAGTATTATTAGTGTGAGATTTAGAGATTTGCAGAATATTTGGGATGTACTGCTGCAAGTCTTGTTTTATGCTAGTGCTGTTTTTTATCCTATTTCTATCTTGCCAGAGAAATTACAAAAATGGATTTACTTAAATCCGCTAACGATCTATATTCAGCAAATAAGACAAATACTTGTTGATGGTGAGTTACCAGATATGAAGTTATTTGTGGCCATCCTGCTGCTAAGTGTGGGCACTTTTATTCTTGGATATTTGTATTTTAGAAGAAATATAAAAAAGGTAGCGGAGTATTTCTAATGAATAGTTATGTTATAAAAGTAGATAGGGTTTCTAAAAATTTCAATATTCCTCATGAGAAAAGGAATACTTTTAAAGAACATTTTTGGAATGTTTTTAAACCACGAAAGAAAGAGAGCTTCGAGGCATTAAGCAATGTATGCTTTGAGGTTAGGAAAGGGGAGTGGTTGGGATTGATTGGTCGTAACGGCTCGGGAAAGTCAACTCTTCTAAAGATGCTAGCAGGTATTTATCAGCCAGATTCTGGAAAAATAGTGACAAAAGGCAAAATTATTCCCTTTCTAGAGTTGGGGGTGGGCTTTAATTCAGAGTTGTCTGCCCGTGAGAATATTTTCTTGAATGGCACAATGCTAGGGATGACTAGAGAAGGTCTTGAGAATTCATTTGACAAGATTGTTGAATTTGCTGAAATAAAAAGCTTTCTTGATACACCACTAAAAAATTTCTCTTCGGGTATGCAAGTAAGACTTGCCTTTGCAATTGCAATTCAGTCAGAAGGTGATATTTATCTTTTGGACGAGGTTATGGCAGTTGGTGACACAGTTTTTCAGCAGAGATGTCTGGAAGAGTTTTTAGAGTTAAAGGAGAATGGCAAAACGGTAATCCTAGTAAGTCATGATGCTGACCTAGTTAGGAGAACTTGCAAGCGTGCAGTCTTGCTAGAGAATAGAAAAGTGAAAAGAATTGGTAAATCTGATGATATTTGCGACTTGTACACACAGTACAACATTGAGATTAAGGAGAAGATTAAAGCAAGGGACAAAAAAAGAGACAGGGGAAAAGAAGAAAGAGACGGAACAAAAGATGCAAGTGTCTCATCTGTTTATTTTGCTGATCGAAATGGCGAGAGTCGGAATGTTTTTCGAAGAGGGGATGAAATTAATGTTAATATAGAATATGATGTTAAGGATGGTGTAACACTAGAGAAGCCGGTTTTTGGGATAGGTATTCATAATCAAAGCGGTGTTCATGTTTTTGGGTGTTATACTGACGACTTGGGTGTTAGGATTCATAAGATTAAAGAGAAAGGAAAAATTGCTTTCAAAATAAATGATGTAAATCTTTCTGCTGGCAGCTACCTTATTTCTATTGCAATATATAGCGAAAGTCGTGTAATACCAATTGACAGAGTTGTAAAAGCCTATACATTCGAGATTGCACAAGGAAGGGCAAAGGATTTTGGAGTGGTTCAATTAAGTAGTGAGTGGAAAATACAATAATAAACAAAAACTATGTTCCCAAAGTACCCACAGGCAGTGTTTATTCAAACCGTTTCAGGATGCACAAGTGATTGTGTAATCTGTCCAGAGAAAAAAACGTTTGCAAGATTTGGCAAACAAAAAATGAGCAAAGAGCTTTATGAGAAAATACTGAATGATTTGACCATAGATTACCCGGGGCAGGTTGGTCTTTATCTTCATTTTGAACCCCTTCTAGATGAAAGAGTTTTTGACTTCCTGAGATTGGCAAAGAAAAAATGCCCAAAGTCTTCAGTCGAGATTAGCAGTAATGCCAGTCTTCTAGACAAAGAAAATGCTCACAAGCTAAGCGAAAGCGGGATTGATTTGGTTCACTTCAACGTTAATGGGGCAACCAAGAAGACCTATGAAAAACAAATGAGGGGTCTAAATTTTGAAAATATGCTCAAAAACATTAACTATTTTCGAAAAGTGTATGATAAGCCAATAAAAATAAACTTTGTACTGTCTAATGATAATTTACACGAGAAGGATATGGTGGCAGATATATTTCCGGGATGCGAAATAGTTAATGACTTCTGGGCCGTAAATAGGGCAGGTAATGTGGAAATAAATAAATCTGAAGCGAATAATACTCGTTTTAGAGATGAAAAGAATAGTTGCAATCAGCTAGAAATGAATCTACCAATTTTAGCTACAGGTGAAGCAATTCTGTGTTGTAATGATTGGATGAGGACAGCGATTGTTGGTGATGTAAATAAGGAAAATGTATTGGACGTTTGGCAAAGCTCAAAAAGGCATTACGGGTACGATATTTGTGATAAATGTTTCTAGGTTGTCAAAATGAAAATTCTCTTCACAACGCATCACCTTGACGACTTCGCTGGTTCTGAGCTGTACACTTTTGATATTACACGAAGTTTAAGGTCTTCGGGGCATGATATTTTTGTTTATTCTCCCGTACTTGGGAAAGTTTCAGGGAAAATTAAAGACGCCGATATTGAAATAACAGATGACTTGCGTGAGTTTAAGGAAATAGACTTTGATGTGATTTATGCGCAGCACAACACGACAGCTATTATCGCTAGGTCTGTATTTCCAAAGACGCCTATGATTTTCTGCTCTCATAGTGCATATCATGAGATTGAGCAACCACCGTCTATTGATATTGGAATACATAGCTATGTAGCCTTACATGAAGAAATATACGACAACCTAAAAGACAACTATCATGTGTCTGATGATAGAATTGAACTTATTAGGACTCCGATTAACTTTGATAAGTTCAGCTACAACTCAGTCATAAACGAAAAACCAAAGAAGCTTCTAGTGATTAGTAATCACTACAAAGACGATGTTAAGAAAGTTATCGAAGAAGCTTGTAGCAAGGAAGGTTTGAAGTGTTATCATATAGGCCTGCCAGAAAATCCTGTTGAAGACGTCAAGAAATATATCGACGAGTCTGATATTGTTGTTACGCTTGGCAGGGGGGCCTTGGAAAGTCTTGCTAGTGGTAGGATGGTGATTGTCTTTGATCATTTTGGTGGAGATGGCGCGGTCACAATAAAGAGCTTTGATGCGTTGCGGGCACATAACTTTTCTGGTAGATCTTTTGGTAGGCATTACTCAACTGATGAATTTGTAGAGGAAGTTCGAAGGCTAAGAAATGCAGATAGGGAAGCTCTTAGTAAAAAAGTATTTGAAGAACATGAGATAGCAAGAGTTAGCAAGAAGTTGTTGGCTTCATTAAAGAAAGCTAAAGGAACTGAGGTGAGAAGCTCTATTCTAGAAGGTCATCTTTTAAACGAGCTTACCTTTTTGGAAAACATGGCAAAAAATGCTGGTAGGCTTGGTAAAGAAACGATAGAAATATCAAGAATAGTGAAGCTTAGAGATAATGAAATAAGTGGGTTAAGAAAAGTGATAACAACAGAACAAGACAAGGCGTTGTTGGCCGATAGGGAACTAAAAAGAAAAGAAAAGGAGCTACAAGAAATCAAGTCGAAGAGTTGTGTTAAGTTGATTATGTGGTTTTATAGAAAGCTCTTGAGTAAACGAAATGATTCATGAAAATTTTGCTGGTTGTTCACGATTTTTGGCCAAATTTTAAAGCAGGGACAGAAAATGCGACATACTATCTAGCAAAGGAGCTTTCTAAACGACACGAGGTCTATGTCTTTACTGCTGAGCCAAATTCTGAAAGTTACGGATTTGAAGAAATATATGACGAAAGTGGTTTCAAAGTGATCAGAATTCATCAGCGAAAGTCATCTTTTCGAAGTATCAAAGACACATACCAGAATGCAAAACTAAATTCTGTCTTCAGAGAATATTTGAGCAAGGTCAATCCAGATGTTGTTCATGTTCAACATTTAGTAGGTCTATCGATTGATTTCATAAAAATAGCTAAGAATAGGAACGTGCCCGTATTATATACCTTGCATGATTTTTGGTTTGAATGTCCTCTAATAAGAAAGTATTACAAGAATAATATTTGCCATGACTGTGGTAGCAGTAAGTGTAACGAGTGCTTGATTACCTCCTTTCCTCTAACCAGTAGTTCTTCTTTTATTGCGGCAGCCTTAAAAAAAATGCTAAAGACGAGATATGTGAAACGTATCACGTATACTCTCTTGAGCGGTTTTAATCTAAGCTATTTAGTGCAAGGTGGTCAAAGAAGGAGCCTGCTTAGAGAAAGAAACAAAAGCTTCATGGAAGCATTTGAGTTGGTTGATGTTTTTATTTCACCGTCTCAATTTCTTGCGGATGAGGTGAAAAAATTTGGCATATCTAAAAGCATAAAAGTAGTTTCTCATGGATTAAGCATTCCATCAGAAAAGCTTTTGAAGGATTTTTTTGAAAGAAAGGAAAAGAAGAACAACGAGGTAAGGTTTTGCTTTATGTCTCATCTGGCAAGAGAAAAGGGAATTAAAGAGTTGATTGATTCATTTTTGAAGCTGAAGCTAAAATACAGCAATGTTTTCCTTGATATCTATGGCTCGTATAATGAGAATGACAGGTACTCAAAGACTGTTCTCGAAAAACTTGAAGGCACAGAAGGGATCAAATATCATGGAGTGTTCTCAAATGAATCCATCAGCAGAGTTTTGCAAAATGTAGATGTTGTTGTTGTGCCGTCTTTGTGGGAAGAGATTTACTGCTTAGTTGTAGATGAGGCATATTTGCATAAGATACCAGTAATTGTTTCAAACAGAGGTGGGATGGCTGAACGAGTTAAGAAGGGGAAGGGCGGATATATTTTTGATCCGGATGTTAAGGATGACTTGTTTGATAAAATGAGTCTATTTGCCGATGATCCAAATCACGCAAGAAAGTTGAGCAAATCTATCCCAGAGATTAAATCAATAGACAAATATAGCGAGGAAATCGAAAAAATTTACTTTAAATGCCTAGAAAAAAATGAAGTGGCTTATAAAAAATAAATACACTGTTCTGCTACTTTTGATTCTGCTTGCACCAGTTCTGTTCTACATTCTTGGAAAAGGTGAGCTAGCAAGTAATATCAGTATTAGTTTTGTATACTTCTTTTCTTTGCTTATTCCAGGCTATGCGATTCTTTCTCTTCCATATTTTAAAAAGCTAAAAGAAATTGAGAAATTCTGCTTTTCTTTTGGCATAAGTGTTTTTCTCTATGCTGTTCTAGCTGTGATTTCTACAGCACTTTTTTTCGATTGGCTTGAGTTTGTGAATTGGGGATTTCTCATTGTGTTGAATGCTGTGAGTCTTTTGTATATTGTTTTTAAAGTCAAGAGAGCAAAAATATCAAGCAATAGCGATTTACCAAAAAAACTTATTAGTATTCTTCTTTCATTTATTGTTTTTCTCCAAATATTTGTATCGCTTCCATTTTTTGTTGAAGAAAACCTTCCTGATGGGGCATATGTCTTTAAAAATGGAGATAGTCTTCATGTCAAAATTCAAGCATTGACGGGTGATCTTCCGGCTGACAATTTTGTGCCATATGCTTTCTCTCATTTTTTGCTGCGAGGTATCTCTTTTCAGGAGAATAGACCTTTACTTCCCTGGCAAGAGGTTTCAAACAGAACAGTTTTGGCAGGTTTGAATTCAACATTTTTCATGTCAATATTCCATATGCCTGAAAAAGATGACGATGGACTAATAGGTAAGTTTAGCTACCTTGGTGTTCAGTGGCCGGATGTTGGGTCATTTGGAGAGGATAATATGTCGTATGCGGTTTTTCTTGATATAAGTATGGTCATGAACAGTTTGTTTGTTTTCTCACTGTTTATGCTGATGTACCGGTTTTTTGGTGAAAATAAGGCATTTGCGGTTGTGCTACTATTCTTAATATTTCCCTATGCGGTGAACCAAGCTATTTTTGCTTGGCCAAAATTCTTGATGAGCTACTATTTGCTTCTGGCCGCCTATTTGCTTCTAGGGGAGAAGAAACCTCCGGTTTTGTTGCCACTTTTTCTGGCGATGGCCTATCAGTCTCATCCGTCAGCAATGGTGTATGTTGGCTTTTCAATTGTGTATTTCTTTGCAAAAGAATGGCAGTTTGGAATTTGGCTCGCATTTGTAAAAACGGCAAAGCTTTGTTTAGGGGTTTTATTGTTAGTTGCTCCTTGGTTTATCTGGACAAAGCTGATTGTCAGAATTCCTTCAGACTTAATCAAACAGAATCTTGTGTCTGAAAATTACACTCTTTCATATCAACTAAAAGCGAGACTAGACAATTTTTTTACTCTTGTATTGCCATGGGTAACAAGTGCCCAAACGTTAAAAATCAAACTGCTAAAAGAGATGTTGTTCACTTTTACGGGGTCTGTGGGTATATTTTTTATTTTCAGTTACTATTATGCAACAAGATATTTTAGGAAGCATTTCTTGGAAATTACCCTTCTTCTCTTGGCTCCCTTAGTGTTCCTAATACTTCCCTGGGGAAATCCGATGGGATCGTTCTCGGTTTTATTTGCACAGCCCGTAATTCCCGTATGCTTTGCATTTGGTATAATAATATTTTCGTCAAAAAATAAGTTCGTATTTTCTATTGGATGTGTGGTGCTACAGATGGCTCTTTGTTTTTATGTCCTTTGGTTTGGGATGTATAATCTCAATTTGCAGGCAAATCTTTACGATTTGCCGAATTCTAATATAGGAATTTTGTGGTTGTTGCAGGCTTTGTGGATTATCACTGCTTTGTATTCTTTGTACAAAAAAAGTCCTGATGACCAGCGTTACAATCTTAGATGCTAGGCTAGCTAAATTTTCG
>JAHIRA010000151.1 GCA_018818905.1 Patescibacteria group bacterium
ACGATGCGCCGGAGAAAACGCAATCGCATATTAATTTTAAAGTAGTATTATTTGATAATCTATGAAAACAAAAAAAGACAAAGAAGAAATTGTAAATTCATTTAAAACTTGGGGCCAGGCCAGTAACTTCATGACTATACCCTGATCTGTGATCATTGTTTCCTGGACAAGTAGTCCGCAATAGTAATGATAATTTTACAATTTCATAAACCACTAAAGCTTTTGCAACAATCTCTCAGTTACTTCTCTTATTGACTTGTCAAGAGTCTTCTCAAGATCTTCTTTTGAGACAAAAGTTCCTAAAAAAGTAAACAATTCTTCTGTCGTTTTAAATTCGTGTTGCTTTATTGTTTCCTGTTCATCCTCCGGTGCTTGATCAATGATTTTGCCGATAGCATTTAAGATGATTGCACCTTCAAGTTCTTTAAAAAACTTCTGTTCCTGTTCTTTTGAAAATTGAAAAAAAGAAACGAAATCTTTAAGAACCTCGCTTAACTTACTTTGTACTCGAACATTGTTTGAATTCATATTTTGAATTAATCATTATCTTTTTCATTTTTTAGGACTGATCCAAACTTATTTTTTAGAGAGTTTAGTTTCTTCTTAATATGAGTTTCGACAAAATGAGTCGCAGTAAATCCTGCAACACCGATAAGCATTTGCAGTCCCAAAAAACTTGAGCGATCTGAAACATTGCCGATAATAAATTGTTCAATATCCAGGCCAAACATTTTAGCCCATGTATAAAATGCACCTCCAATAGTCACACCGGCAAAGATGGATTTTAATGTGTCAGAGACATTAATTTTTTTCTCAAGAGATTTTACTTCGTCTTGAAGAAGATCTTGTGCTACTTCTACAGCTTCCCCACGTAATTGCTCAAGTTCATCCGGGGCAATATTCTCAACTGTGGCTTCTGTACTCTCAGGGTCTTCTGGTTCAAATTGTCGAGAGTGTTCAATGCTAAACATAAAACATAAGATTAATTATATGAAAAATTAATGATGAAAAGAATCATTTTTACATTCGTCAACTTAGCAGAGACACTTTTACTCACCCATATTTTAACATTTCCACTGAGTAATTACAAATATTTGTCAAAGATCTATCAGTCTGGTTGACTAAGGAATTTGTAACCTTAGAAACATTGTCACTGACATCAAGCCAATATTCACTTCTCAAGCTTTCTTGCAAATCATCACTCAAAACAAAAATCCCAAACGTATTTTTGGGATTTTTATCACAAGTTTTTGCACAGCCCTAAGGAAAGCATTCTAATACCTATCCAACAAGCGGCGCCACTTGAGAAGAGAGAAAGGCGTAGGCCCCTTCTACTTCACTTGTTTTTGGTGTAATTCCCGGTAGTCTATTTACTTCCAGGACATATGGCTTTTGCGTATGCTCATCAATAATAATATCTGATCTGGACCAAGATAATCCTAATGCTTTGCTGGCATCCAAGGCCATTTGTTTGATGATTTGAGGGATATCATTTGGATCAACAAAAACTTCTTTAGCCCCATTGCAGGCATTGTTTCTAAATTCTCCCTCACAAGAATAACTTTTCTCTCCAGAAACCACAGTTCCATTTGCGACCATAATTCCCCAATCGTATTTATTGTGAATGTATTTTTGAAAAAGAAATTTCTTGTGTTTGGGGAGATCTTTTGCTTTTACGAGAAGGTCTTCTTCTGATTCAATCTTCATCACATGTGCTCCCCGAGTACCTTTTGTATCTTTTATTATCAATGGATACCCACAAACATTTTGTATTTGAACGAGACATTTTTTGATGTCACTGTGACCGATAAAGAGCGTATCAGGGCTAGTGACGCCGTTAAGAGAAAATAGCATGTGATCTGTTAGCTTTGAAGTGCTCTTTTCGACATTTGTCGATGGGGTATTGTTGTGCTTCAGATATAGTCTCATGGCGTAGGCTAAATCTCTGGATTTCCAATAAGAGCATAACCAAACAAGAGAAAAGTCCCGCAAATCTACCCCTTTATGTGTGGCAGTTACCTGACCATTTTGGAAAACTATTTCTAGATTCTTAAATTGGCCTTTTGTAAGCGCTATAGGAAAAGGAAATCGGTCTATGACTTGTTGCATATTGGGGACAGTAGGCAGTACTAGGAGATCGAATTTTTTTTCATTCATAGTAGTCTGGTAATAATTTATTGCTTTTCAAAGACTAGAAGTGATTTTTACTGTGCACCTTCATAAATTATCACCAGGAGTCAAGAGATAGTCCTAGCATTGTAGCAGAATTGGCCAAAAAAGGAAGACTTTATTGCTTTTGATACATTCTAAACTAAACGCACCACTAATCTGCTAGAATTAGAAAAAAGCATAAACAGGGTGTGTATGTCAAATGAGTTTACTCTTTTTGAACGTGAGAAGCTTGAGTGGCTTCTAAGAACAAAGCAAAGTCTCAGACAG
>JAHIRA010000152.1 GCA_018818905.1 Patescibacteria group bacterium
ATAGCTCCGGGTATCGAGAGACTTTTGATGTTACTTCTTGGTGAAAAGAACATTAGAGAAGTCGTGGCTTTCCCCAAGAATCAAAAAGCGCAGGATCTTGTCTTGGGGGCGCCAGAGAAAATCTCAGAAAAAAGACTCAAAGAACTTAATATTAAGTTAGACATAAAAAACAAAAAATGAGAAAAATCATAGGTTTCTGCCTTGCTTTGGTCGTTCTGGTTATTCCTTTTTTGAGCAAAGCCGATGGCATGGTTCTGCCTCCACCTGACTATTATGTTCAGGAAACTGCTCAAGAGGCGGTTATTGTTCATAAAGATGGACAAGAAGATTTGACTGTCTCCATTCAATTTGAGGGCGACGTTGATGAATTTGCCTGGATTATTCCAACCCCGTCAAAACCAGAAGTTTCAAAATCAACAGATGAGCTTTTCACTTCCCTGGAAGACTTCACTGGCTATACCTCATATGACTATGATGACTATGCAGCTCCCATGGCCGCCAAAAGTGGTGTGGCCGAGGAATCGGTGACAGTTGTCGAGAGAAAAAAGGTGGATGTTTATGACACGGTTGTTCTTAAGGCCACTAATGCAGATGATTTAGCCAAGTGGCTTAACGACAACAAATTTGTTTACCCCAAAGATGAAGCTTTTGTTTTTGAGGATTATATCGACAAGAGTTGGTACTTTGTGGCCGCCAAAATAAATGCCAAATATTTAAACACCTCCGCCTCAAGTCGATTAAAAAGTGGTCACGCAACTCCGCTAAAACTTAGCTTTGCCACTGACAAAATTGTTTTCCCGCTTCGTATCTCCTCTATCCAGCAAGAGAAAAAACTAAACGTAACAGCTTTGGATGAGAAGGGGGAAGCAGTCGAGGCCATTGACGAAGATACTGGTGAGGAGCTTGATCTTGACATTGAAGCTTCAAGTTTTTACGATTATTACACTCCTCCAGAAAGTGTTTCTATTACTCTCTATATTTTCTCCGATCATAAGAAAACAATCCCTGGTTTCAGCACCAGTTACGCCTCCTATGTTGATCCAGTAGAAATAAAAGATTTTGCCATGGTTGAAGGGGAGTCGTGGTTTGAACCGCAAGATAGAATGTACTTGACCAAGCTGTATCGCTATATGGCAGTGTCAGAGATGACTGACGATCTTTATCCCAGAGATGCCAAGGATAATAAGGCAGTTGGTAATGTCACGACTCAGGGAAGCATTTTTCTCGAGATTGCCTTAATTATTATGGCCGTTATTTTCGGGTTCATTTTTTCACCTTTTGGCATTCTCTTCATAGTTGGTTCCTTTATGCATTTTGGCAAGAAAAAGGGAACTCAGGTTACAGCCTGGATTTTCCAATGGATCGGTGTTGCCGCTTTACTTGTCACGGAGGTGATTGTTGCTATTTACTACGGTCTTGAGGCCGCTGACCTCACCAAAACCTCAGGATATAACTTCATTGCCGCTATTGCTTCCATGGGCTTTCTGTTGCTGGTCTGCTTGCTGGTAATGGTCATTCAAGCGATAGTTCTTAGAAAAAGAAAAGCCAAAGTTGAATAATGAGCTACCAGGTCAAGATAGAAAAATTTGAAGGCCCGCTCGACCTTCTTCTTGAACTAATAGAAAAAGAAAAACTAGAGATTACCGAGGTGTCACTCTCAAAGGTGACAGATCAGTTTTTGGCTTTTATAGAACAAAATCATGATATTGAGGCTTCATTCCTGGCCGATTTCCTGGTTGTTGCTGCCCAACTTCTATTCATAAAATCCAAAGCCCTCCTCCCTAGCCTTGAGCTTGAAGAGGAAGCCAGCCTCACAGTTGACGAGCTAGAATATCGTCTTAAGGAATACAAAAAATTCAAAGAGATTGCTCAGGAAATAAAGAGAATTTTCCACGCACCTCGTTATTCCTTCGAAAGAAAATTCTTTAGGCCCAAACAAGAACTTTTTTATCCAGGGGAAAATCTTAGTTTAGATGCACTCAAGAATTCCTTCGAAAATTTAATTCAGTACTTTGAAGAGCAAGAAAAATTAGAAGAAAAATCTATAGAAAAGACGGTCTCTATCTCTGAGAAAATTACCGAGATAAAGTCTTTTCTGGTTAAAAATCAAAAACTTGATTTTGAGCTAATGACTTCAGAGACAAAATCAAAAGTTGATGTTGTGGTTACTTTTTTGGCTCTTCTAGAACTAGTCAAGCAACGATCGGTGAAGCTAAGTCAGGAAAGAGATTTTGGAAATATTTTGATAGAAAAAATAAAAGATGAATAAAAAGAAAGAAAAAGAAGAGTCAGCAATTCCCGAGAATTTCAAAGAAAGCTTGGAAAGTGTGATTTTTGTCGCTGGAAAACCTATTCAATTCAAGAAAATTATGGCTATTTTTGGCCTAGAAAAGAGACAGATTGTTGAAGAAGCCGAAGCTCTTCAGGCTGAATATAAAGAAAAAAATCGCGGTATTCACCTTCTTCTCACCAAAGATGCCGTTGAAATGGTGACTAATCCGGCTTTCAGTAAACATACTTCGCAAGTGGCAAGTTTCGAGCTTGAAGAAAAGCTGTCCGATGCTGCGCTTGAGACAATGGCTATTGTTGCTTACAGAGGACCAATAACAAGAGCCGAAATTGAGCTTATTCGCGGAGTTAATTCTGTTTATACTCTCAGAAATCTTTCTGTTCGTGGCTTGGTCCTAAAGAAACCGAACCCAGATGATGCCAGAATGTCTATCTATGAGGTGTCAGAAAAATTCTTAAAACACAGCGGCTTGATGCATGAGACTGATTTACCAAATTTTTCCGAGCTCTCCAAAAAAACTACCTTTGAGGAATATCTGGACCAAAAAGAAAAAGACAGCCAAAAACAAATTTTAGACTCCGTAAACCGTGAATAAAAAAGAAAGACTGCAAAAATTTCTGGCTCGAGCTGGGGTGGCTTCCAGACGCAAGGCCGAGACATTAATTCAGGATGGCCTAGTTTCCGTAAACGGAAAAACTGTGACAGAGATGGGGGTTAAAATTGACCCATTTTCTGACAAGGTGACGGTTAAGGGAGAGCCTATTCGCATGCAAGAAAAACTCGTCTATATTGCTCTAAACAAACCCAAAGGCTACATAACCACCAGAGAAGATAAATATGCTGAAAAAACAGTTTATGACCTTCTTCCACCCGAATACAAAAACATTCTTCATCCGGTAGGTCGTCTTGATAAAGATACGGCGGGTTTGTTGATTATAACCAATGACGGTGACCTGACTTTTGAACTAACGCATCCAAGATTTGGCCATGAAAAAGAATACGAGGTTTCCTGCGAAGGGAAGCTCGGTAAAGCCGAGATCAAACGGCTTGAAAATGGAATTGATATCGAGGATAGAGTTACCGCGAAGGCGAAAGTGAAAGTTATTAAAACTGACAACAAATCAACCACGCTAATCATTATTATTAAAGAAGGAGCCAAAAGACAGATTAGATATATGTTTGAAGCAGTCGGCCACCCTGTTCTGAATCTTAGGAGAATTAGGGAAGCAGATCTTAAGATTGACGATTTGGGGATTGAGGAAGGTGAGTATCTTGAAGTAGCGTTGAAACAGATTATCAACAATCGCTGACTTGTTTCAGTATATTAATACAACTTGTAGTTTTTAATAAATATTCACACCTTGAATCACTCATGATTTGTGCTAGAATAAGAATGTCCTCGCAAGGGATTCTTTTTTAAATAAGACACTACCTGCATGGCAAACACAAAAGCAAAGCTGATTTTTGAAGATGGCTCAGAATTTGAAGGTGTTTCTTTTGGTTATGAAGACTCTGTAGCCGGCGAAGTGGTCTTTAATACAGGCATGGTTGGCTATCCAGAGACTCTGAGTGATCCTTCCTACAAAGGCCAGATCCTAATTCTGACTTATCCTTTGATTGGTAATTATGGAGTCCCCAAAGACAAGCCCCAAAATGGCATTTCGTCTGTTTTTGAATCTGACCATGTTCAGGTGACAGGACTAATTATTTCTAACTATTCCAAAAAGTATTATCATTTTACAGCAGAGAAATCTCTCTCTGAATGGCTTAAGGAGCACAAGATTCCGGGTTTATACGCTATTGATACTAGAGCCTTGACCAAGAAAATCAGAGAAAAGGGAGTGATGCTAGGGAAAATTGAATTTGAGAAGCAAATAGAATTTCACAATCCAGACAAAGAAAATCAAGTCGACCGAGTTTCTATTGCTAGGCCGCAAGAATATGGAAATGGTCAGAAGAAAATCGTTTTGGTTGACTGTGGCATGAAAAACAACATTCTCAGAAGTTTTCTCAAGAGAGATCTGACCATCAAGCGAGTTCCTTGGAACTATGACTTTGTCAATGAGGATTGTGACGGTCTTTTCATTTCAAACGGACCCGGTGATCCCAAGCATTGCCAGGTACTGATAGACAATGTCAAAAAGTTTATGAAAAGAGATCTCCCAATCTTTGGCATCTGTCTAGGCAATCAAATTCTCGCCTTGGCAGCTGGGGCCAATACTTACAAGCTAAAGTATGGTCATAGATCTCAGAATCAGCCCTGCATAGATGAAGGTGGGAAGCGTTGCTATATTACCTCACAAAATCATGGATACTGCATAAGCGAAAAATCGTTGCCGCGTAGTTATAAGGTTTGGTTTAGAAACGGTAATGACAAAACCATTGAAGGCATCAAGCATAAAACCAAACCGTTTTTTTCTGTTCAATTCCATCCTGAAGCCACGCCGGGGCCTGTTGATACTGCGTGGCTTTTTGATGAGTTTGTAAAAAGTTTGTAATTCATATCATCAGTGACAAAAAATACCAAACCCAAAAAAGTACTTATTCTAGGTTCCGGGGGGCTCAGAATTGGCCAGGCTGGTGAGTTTGACTATTCTGGTTCTCAGGCCATCAAGGCTATGAAAGAAGAAGGCGTCAAGACAGTTCTAATTAATCCCAATATCGCGACTATTCAGACCAGTGAAGACATGGCTGACAAAGTTTTCTTCCTTCCGGTCACAGCCGAGTTTGTTGAAAAAATTATTAAGGACGAGAAAATTGACAGTATTTTACTAGCTTTTGGTGGTCAAACTGCTCTAAATGTTGGTCTAGAGTTGTATCGATCTGGTTTTCTAAAGAAGAGCCGAGTGCAGGTTTTGGGCACGAGTCCAGAAACAATTCTAGAAACTGAAGACCGTGATGCTTTTGTCAAAAAATTGGATGAGATTGATGTTTTGACTCCGGTTAGTCAGGCGGTAGAAACCATCAAGGATGGTTTAGCGGCCGGAAAGGAAATTGGTTTTCCCATTATGATCCGAAGCGCCTATTCTCTGGGTGGTCAAGGCTCCAAGAGGTGTGTTGATGTCAAGGACCTTAAGAAATCACTAGAGGTTGCTCTATCCAATTCCCCTCAGGTTTTGGTCGAGGAGTACCTCGAAGGTTGGAAAGAAATTGAGTACGAGGTGGTTAGAGACAAATATGACAACTGCATTACTGTGTGTAACATGGAGAATTTTGATCCCATGGGTATTCATACCGGTGAAAGCATTGTGGTTGCCCCCTCTCAAACTCTCAATAACCACGAATATCATTTTCTAAGAGAAATAGCTACCAGAACGATTCGTCATCTTGGAGTTGTTGGTGAATGCAATATTCAATATGCTTTTAATCCAAAAAACGGAGATTACAGAGTTATTGAGGTTAATGCTCGACTCTCGAGGTCATCAGCCCTAGCTTCAAAAGCAACTGGGTATCCGCTAGCCTTTGTTGCTGCCAAGCTAGCTCTTGGCTATGGTTTGACAGAAGTTGAGAATTCAATTACCAAAGTTACAAAATCTTGTTTTGAACCTGCTCTGGATTATATTGTGGTTAAAGTTCCCAGGTGGGATCTCAAGAAGTTTAAGGCCAGTGACAGAAGGATCGGTACAGAAATGAAAAGCGTTGGTGAAATTATGGCTATTGGCCGGACCTTCGAGGAAGCTCTACAGAAGGCCCTCAGAATGCTTAATATTGGGGTTGAAGGATTGGTCCTTAATGATCTAAAGATTGAGGACTACAAAGAACAGATTTCAAATCCAACTGAAACTAGAGTCTTTGCGATTGCCGAAGCTTTTGATCGTGGTATGAGTATAGATGAAATCCACGACCTTTCAAAGATCGATAAATGGTTTCTGGCCAAGTGTCAAAATATTATCGAGGTCAAAAAGGAGCTCAAAAGTAAGGGCCTGGAAAAAGAATCAGTACTTAGGGCCAAAAGATTGGGGTTTTCTGATGTCCAAATAGGGGAGTTATTATCAAAGCATCATCTCGAAATTAGAAAATATCGTCATAAAAATAGTATCAGGC
>JAHIRA010000153.1 GCA_018818905.1 Patescibacteria group bacterium
AAAAAACCTATCCAAGATAAACAGGCCCTCCTAGTGTGAGTGAAACACGGCCACGCTCACACTTTTTTGTTGCATTAAAAATATGAAGATAAATAAAAAGCGGAACAGTTTTCACTTTTTATTGGTAGACCCAAGTATTCAACGTTCAAACCCCTTTTTATACATGCATACACAGTAGCAGATTTTTTGGTTAATTCATGGAAAAGTTGCCCTTTGAGATTGAATTCAAACAAACAGGATTGACTTTTTGCTTAGAATATACTATCTTTTTCGTATTCGTATGCTTTTGAGAAGGTTGCAATGTTTGCTGCCTTGTATTGGAAAGCTAATCAGAGTATTGATATTCAAAGTAAAGAGTATCAGTCGTACCTTTGACATTGGAGGTTTAGATGAAAGAAATAGTGGTAAGTGTAAGCGGCATTGAAAGCGATATGCCAATATTTAGATATCTACGCAAGCGTAGGAAATGTTGGCTCGTCTCGGGAGAAGATGATATTGCCACAGCTATTCCGCGTACCCATATGTCATCTGCAGAAGTCATATTTTTTCAGATTGATAAATGGTATAGCGAAGAGCAAGTTCATGGTGAATATAAAAAACGCAAACTTGTTCCTGATGTTTGTGCTCAAGCACAAGTGAATATTGGTGATTCTGATTTTATGCATAGATATCCAAATGTCACACAGTGGTTAAATCCGACAACTAATGGCTGGTGCGAAGCAAGATTCAGAGCAACGAAGGATAAACATGGGTATGCCATATATATCGGGCATCGATCATTTTCTAAGGAAGATATGCCGTGCACTAGTTGTAATGGTTATTTGCAATTCACGTGTAAATTCAGTTATCATCCAGAAGTCTGTAAGGAACCATGAACAAGAAGAAATTATCTTCAAAATCAACAGGCATTAAAAGGTTGGGAACCAGACTGGTGGTTTGCCGGAGTAGTGCAAAAATAATCTCTGATGCTCATATAAAATCCACAGCGAGTCTCAGAAAAAATAAGGAGGAATGATGAAGAAACATTACGTTGCGACAGCTTTCGAACAGATTCCAGAAAGACCATTGTTGATGCAATCCATTTCGAGCGACGATGCATTATAATGGCTGAGGGATCGAACAGATTCTGGTAAGTTTTTCAGCCTATGGTCTTTGTATCCTGAAGATCCAGACACATACTCAATGCCGAAAGAATGGAGTCCAACACAAATGTTCAAGAAGGTGGTGAGTGTTTTCTTCTTGTCGTAATTTCAAAGAGGCGTGGGGAGCATACTTCCCCCAAGACTCTGCTGCTGAAGTTTCTTTGAGTTAGATAGAATCCTATAGACCCCACCCGTCACACAAGACGCGGTGGGGTTGTTTATATCTCGGGGTTTCAAATGAATATTAGTCATACAAAAAACCGCTCAATAAAGCGGCTTCTTTTTTATCACAAACTGGTAGGGCCAAGGGGAATCGAACCCCTGTTACCAGGATGAAAACCTGGTGTCCTAACCACTAGACGATGGCCCCAGGAGTAGTTTGTGGTTTACTTTTCCCATTCTAAGACACAAATCAGATTTGGTCAATCCTGTTTGTGGGGGTTAGTATTTTTTGTTTCAAAAAGATGAGAAATTATGCTATAATGAACGAGTAACAAAGAAATTATGATTCCGACTTTTGTGCGTCCATTTCTATGGTCGTATGATGTTAACAAAATCGATCTTGAGAAACATAAAGATCGTATTATTGTTAATGTTCTAAAATTTGGCACTCCTAAGGCTACAGATTGGGTTAGAAAGCAGTATTCAACTGATGAAATAAAGTCGATCTTAAAGGGGCCTGTAGCTATTGAGCTGGATCCCAAATCTAGGGCTTATTGGTCGCTAATATACAATGTCGACATTCCAAAAAATAAAAAAGTGTCCGATTTCAAGAAGGAAAGGAAATTTTCGAGAAGGAACTTCAAAAGTTTCTAAATGAATGCGTTAAAGAGTATAGCGATAAATAAGAACAGGTTATTTTTTGTTGTTGGGGAAAGGTATTGACAAACATATGTTTTGGGTATATACTCAAAACATAATAATTAATCATCAATCAATGCCAAATTTCAACGGCATGGGACCGGATGGTCAGGGGCCACAAACCGGACTAGGCCTTGGTCAGTGCAGAAGTAATCAAGGACCCCAAAATCAAGCAACTAGACCCCCTCTCTGTCCTCGCCGTGGGTGTGGTCAAGGTATGGGGCGTGGAGCAGGACGCAGAAATAGATTCTCTGACAACTACTAATGACTCGCCCATCTTTACAGCGGCGTCTCGGGCAAAGCCCTCAAGTGACTTTTTATAAACCGCAAGGTGTTCCCTTGAGGTCACTTGAGTTTGTTGACATATCACACGAAGAATGGGAGGCTTTGCGACTTAAGAATGTTAAAGGTCTAGACCAAACCCAGGCTGCCGAGAAAATGAAAACTTCTCAAAGTACTTTTCAACGCATATTGTCTGAAGCTTATCGAAAAATCAGTGAGGCTCTTGTGAATGGTAAGGCGATTAGAATCCAAAAACAGTAGAATTTTTTATCAACTTCACAAGTAAATAATTTTTGTGCTAGAGTGAGAGCACGAATGAATAAAAAGAATCAAACACCAAAAAAGCGGACCTCTCCGTTTTTTATTTTGCTAAAATACAATGAAACAACTACTCAAAACTCATTTTGGTCATGATGAGTTCAGGCCACTTCAAGAAGAGATTATCACTCAAATTCTAGACAAGAAGGACGCCTTTGTTCTTATGCCCACCGGTGGTGGCAAATCGCTTTGTTATCAACTGCCAGCCCTCAAGCTTGAGGGTGTGACTTTGGTCATTTCCCCTCTAATTTCTCTCATGAAAGATCAGGTTGACGCTCTAAAGATGAGTGGCGTGTCCGCCGAATTCATCAATTCTTCCCTTTCTTATCAAGAAATTGAAGCTATTATGAAGCAGGCTCAGGCAGGCAAGATTAAGCTTCTTTATCTGGCTCCAGAAAGATTGGCTTTGGGATCCTTTCAGTCATTTCTTCAAACGTTAGACGTCAGTTTGCTGGCTATTGACGAGGCACACTGTATTTCCGAATGGGGACACGACTTTAGGCCAGATTATCGCAATCTCAAAGCTCTTCGCAAACAATTTTCTCATGTGCCTACTGTTGCTTTAACGGCGACAGCTACTCCCAAAGTTCAAGATGATATTATTGAACAATTGAGTCTTAGTAAGCATCAAAAATACATTTCAAGCTTCAATAGAGATAACTTGACCTTTAGAGTCCTAAGGAAAAAAGGAGCTTTTGACAAGCTGCTGGATCTTCTGAGCAAGTACAAAGGCGAATCGGTCATTATCTACTGTTTTTCCAGAAGAGAAACTGAAGATATTGCCACCAGTCTGAGCGATGAGGGCTACCAGGCTTTGCCATATCACGCTGGCCTCAATGACCAGACCAGAAAGAGGCACCAAGATCTTTTTATTAAAGATGAGGTGCCAATCATTGTGGCCACCATTGCTTTTGGTATGGGCATAGACAAGCCGGATGTCAGGTTAGTGGTGCATTATACTTTTCCCAAGAACTTGGAGGGCTATTACCAAGAAGTGGGTCGGGCCGGACGAGATGGGCTTCCTAGCGAGTGTGTGCTTTTGTATTCTTTTGGTGACAAAATGAAGCACCAGTTTTTTCTAAATGACATGCAAGACCTGCAAGAAAAGGCCAATGCTGAAAGAAAGTTGCAACAAGTTATTGATTTTTGTGAGCAAAAAACATGTCGCCGGCAGTCTCTTCTGAAATATTTTGGTGAAGACTTCTCCATTGACCTCGAGAAGGGTTGTCAGGCGTGTGATGCTTGTCTAATTACCAAAAAGAGCTTTGATGCGACTATTGTAACGCAAAAAATTCTTTCCGGGGTGCTTAGAACAGACAGTCGTTTTGGCAAAAATTATGTTATTGATGTTCTCAAGGGTAGTCGAGGCGAGCAACTGGTCAGAAACGGTCATGATCGTTTGTCTGTTTATGGCATCGTTAAAGATTATACCAAAGATGAGCTAAGGGATATTGTTAATTCTTTGCTTCAGCTGGGATTTCTCAAATCTTCTGAAGGACAGTACCCGACCTTGTCTCTTGATAGTCAGGGGGTTTTGTTTCTCAAGAACAAAGACACTCTCAAGCTAGACAAAACTCCCGAACATCTTTTGGATCAATCTGAAAGATCCAGGAAAGCCAGCTTGGAATATGATGTCGAGTTATTCTCTTGGTTGCGTGAACTTAGGAAACAGCTCGCAGATCAGGCCGAAGTGCCTCCTTTTGTTATTTTTAGCGACGTCTCACTTCAGGCCATGGCTTATTACTTGCCACACACCAAAGAAGATTTTATCAAAATAGAAGGTGTGGGTGACAAGAAGCTAGAAGCTTTTGGTCAAGATTTTATGAGCGTGATTATAGATTATGCCGGCAAGAAGGGCTTGAAACCAAAAGAGATTCCAAGTTCCAGAAGAGGTCAGAAAAGAAAGACCGGCCAGGCCAAAAGGAAAATCAGAAACGGGGGAGCCAGGTATCAAAAAACCAAAGAATTAGTTAAACAAAAAACCCCTCTTGAAAAGATTGCCAAGGCGCAAGGGGTTAAAGAAGGCACTATTATTGAACATTTTGACAAGCTTATCACAGCTCAAGAGAAACTTGACCTCTCATATCTCAAACCGTTCCCAGAAAGATACAAAGCCATTGTGGCTGCTTTTGGGGAATGTGGCGATGAGTTCTTGAAGCCAGTGTTTGATTTTCTCCAAGAAAAATATTCTTATGATGAAATTCGACTGGTCAGAGTTATTATGAAGGCTGAGAATTAGGTTGGTTTTTGTTTCAGAAAACAACCTATAGAAATAATATTTTGCCTAACGTTTGCTATATACGCGTGGATAATATAGATTACAACTTCGGTGTTTATTCGGTATAATGCAATTGTAAATTTTAAAATTCTTCAGACCAAGCAATTTATATGCAGAATTTAACCAAAAGACAGAAGGAAATTCTTGACTATATCTGCTCGTATTCAAACAAAAATGGATATTCGCCGACATTCGAGGAAATTCGAATAAAACTTAAGCTCAAAGCGCTTTCGACTGTTCATCAGCATATTCAGGCTTTGATTAAAAAAGGAAAGATGCAAAAAGTTTCCGGCTCGCCGAGGAGCTTGAAGCTTACCTCGGCTTCGAACGTTTTCACTATCCCGATTATTGGGACGATTTCAGCCGGACAGCCGATCGAGGCTTTTGAATATCCCGATGGATCGGTTGATGTTGCCGACCCAGCAATCAGGTCGAAACAGGGATTGTATGCTCTGCGGGTGAATGGAAACAGCATGATCGACGAAGGAATTTTCGACGGCGATTTAGTAATTATCAAAAAACAGGCATCAGTAGAAAATGGGCAGACGGTTGTTGCGATAATCGATGACAACATGGCGACTTTAAAAAAGCTCTACCGCGAAGTTGGAAGATTCAGACTCCAGCCAGCTAACCAGGAGATGCTCCCATTCTATCGAAAAAATATTGAAATACGAGGAGTTGTGATAAGAATAATTAGAGATTTACAGGAAGAAGCGAAAAAACTGAAAACGTTCAAAACTATAGACTTGTTTGCCGGAATCGGTGGCATAAGAATAGGATTTGAAAGAGCTGGATTTGAATCGGTTTTTTCAAACGACAATGAAGCCAACTGCAAGAAGACGTACGATTTGAATTTCAAGCGAGTAAAAATGGTATTGGAGGATATTAGAAAGATAAGATCAGAAGATATTCCGGATTTTGATTTTCTGCTCGGCGGATTTCCCTGCCAGGCGTTTTCGATTGCCGGGTACGGGGAAGGATTTGAAGACAAGAAAGGTCGGGGAAATCTATTTTTCGAGATGGCGAGGATCATCAAGGATAAAAAGCCGATGGGGTTTATGCTTGAAAATGTGAAGAATTTGAAAGGACATGACGGAGGAAAAACTTACCGTATCGTTATTGATGCTCTGGAAAGCCTCGGTTATCACGTAAAAACGAAAATTTTGAACACAATGGAATACGGCAATCTTCCGCAGAACAGGGAAAGAATATTTTTAGTTGGATTCAAGGACAAAAGTCATTTTGATAATTTTCGGTTCCCGCAAAAGGCGAAATTAACTAAGAATATTTCCGATATTTTGGAAGAAAACCCAGCCAAGAAATTCTACTACAACGGAAAGCCATTGTATGAAAAGCTGAAAAAGGAAAAGTTGAGAAAAGGCAAGATTTATCAATGGCGAAGAAAGTATGTTCGAGAGAACAAGAAAGACGTCTGCCCTACATTAACCGCAAACATGGGAACAGGCGGTCATAATGTGCCGATAATACAAGATGATAAGGGGATTAGAAAGCTGACGCCGAGGGAATGTGCCAGAATTCAAGGATTTCCTGATTCGTACAAATTTGCAAATATTGCGGATTCGCATAAATACAAGCAGGTTGGGAATTCGGTTTCGGTTCCAGTAATAGAAAAAATTGCTCGAAATATAAAAAAGGCAATAATCTAATAACTTTAAAAATATGTTTTATCAAGCACAGCCTCCTGTTCAGCAGAAAAAATATGAAAAATTCCTAAAGATGGTCGGCGGGCTTTCAAATTTGTTTTCCGAGTCCGAAGTTCCATATCTCTATTATCGGGTAGCTGAAAACATTTTCTGCGAAGCTTTTGATGCCGACAATCTGTCGAGATCTGACGTTTCAGCGGATGCAAAAAAAGATGGGATTGGCCTTGGATTGAAGACCTTTTTGGCAGGAAACAAAAAAACATTTCAAAAAGTCGCAGAGTTCAATGCTGACCGGCCTATGTACCGAGATTTGAAGTTGAAAGACAAAGTAAAAAAGATTGCCGAGCTTAGAAATGAAAGAATAGATTTTACAGAGCGGAGTAATAAAATTGAAAGATCAATATAGCATTGCGTGGTTAGGGACAAGAATAGATTTCTTCTGTCAAAAAGCACTTTGACCAAGAGGTTTGAAATAAGCAAGGCTCTGCACGAGTTTGAAGTGAAGATTTTAGAGAACCCGCTTGAATTCTTGGAAAGGAACTTTCTAAAAGAAGCAGTGTTTGAAACGGAAAAGAAGATCAAAGGGACGGTATTCCTGCCACTTTATTCTCAATCTGGACGCGGATTCGAAAAGAGTGGATTGAACCAATGGAATGCAGGAGGAAGAAAAAGAGATGTAAACGAGGTTTATATTCCTATTCCATCGTTTGTTCACAAGAAAATGCCGAGGTTCTTCCCAAGGAAGGATGTTAAGTTTAGTTTATTGCTTCCGGATGGGAATATCTTATCTGCCAAAGTTTGTCAGGCTGGCGGTAAGGCACTGATGTCAGACCCTAATAAGGATTTAGGTAAATGGATTTTGCGGGATGTTCTTAATTTGAAAGAAGGACAGGTTTTAACGAGGGAAAGATTAGGCATTCTTGGGATCGACTCAGTCAGAATAGACAAAATTAAAAAGAATGTTTATGAGATAAACTTTACAAGGACTGGAAGGTTCGAGGATTTTGCAATGAACTTCAATGGTTAGACAGAAGAAAAAATGAGTCCAAATATATAAACCGCTCAAATAGAGCGGTTTATAAATGATATTTTCGTGGCGATAGCGGAGAAAATTTCTCCAACTAGCTTTCACAGTATATGATATTATCTACTACCAACAGCCACATTAACCCCTCCTACAAAACTCGGCGCAAAGGCCCAATACCAACTTTTGAGAGCAAAATCTGAACCATTCAAATCATAGGTTCTCACATTAGGGCCACCATGTTTGGGAGTGACCACCAGTTCGGCTTTGCTGTCGTTATCAACATCATCTGCGGCAATATTGATTCCGGCATGAAAGCCGGGGTCAAAGGCCATGAACCAATCTAGAAGTTCCAGTTTGGAGTTTTGGAAGTTATAGACTCTGACATTGGGTCCGCCGCTAACAACCGGGGCGACCACTAATTCTTGGCTTCCGTTGGCATCAAAGTCGCCAGCAGCTAATTCTAGGCCGCCTTTGAAATTCTTGTCGTAAACCATTTCCCAATCCAGAAGAGCAAAATTAGAATTGGTATAATTATAAACTCTAACATTTGGTCCACCCCCAGAAAGTGGAGCGACTATAACTTCGTCTTGGCTGTTGCCATTGAGGTCAGCTCCAATGAGGTTAACGCCATTCATAAATGCATCTCCATAAGGCTTGAAACTCCCCTTGTCAGACAAAACGCCATCATTCAGACTAAAGGCTTTGACTTCGGCTGAACGACCTTCTTTGGAAGCTACCAGAAGCTCGCTTGCAGCACTGCTTGAATCGGTGTTGCCGGCGCCCAATTTGGCGCCACCATGATAACTGGCTTCAAAAGCCATAGTCCAAGCCAGCAAACTAACGCTATCGTTTTCATAAGTATGAACTCGAACATTGGCTCCCCCACCAGTTTCGGGAGCAGTGATTATTTCTTGTTTGCCATCAGCATTAAGATCAGCAGCCAGAATTTCTACTCCTCCTGAAAAATTCTCTCCATAAGGGTAGAATTCTTTTTTTAACCGCCCATCCATTTCAAAAATCTTCACTGGTGCTTTGTTGCCATTCCCTGGAGCGGTTATGATTTCATCGTAAGTATCGCCGTCAATGTCACCGGTTTGAACTTGAAACTCGCCTCTAAGGTTACTATCATAAGCCATGAAAGAGGCTAGTTTAAGACCATCATATTTGTTGACTGTGACTTGAGGGCCACCGGCCGAATAAGGGGTGGTGGCAATAAAGCCAGCTCGAGGAGTTGGTGTTTTATTCTCTAAGGCAAAAGAGTCAATTTCCGTACCTGCCTCATCTATGACGCTCACGTTAAAGGTGTTTTGTGTCATATCAAAGCGAGCGAAGTGATAAGCAGGGTCGGCGTCGGCTAGATTGGGGTATTCAAGGTCTGGGGTATAAAGCGGAGCTCCGCCGCCGCCCAAAGTTAAGTAGTGAATTCCATTAACTTCGTTTCTGGCGTAATAGTGGTTGTGACCCTGAAGAACTGCGCTGACGCCATTAGTTTCCATTAACGGTCCGAGGCTTTCTTGAGCGGTGACGTCATTCTCATGATGTCCAGCACTCCAGGCCGGGGCATGAAACATAACCACTTTCCATTTCTTTTTTGTTTTTGATAAATCGTCAGCTAGCCAGTTGTACTGAGCACTGCCAACACTATAATCAGCGGTATACTGGTCAACCACAGCAACATGAACCGGGCCGTAGTCAAAAGAATAGTAGAAGCTCTCGGAAGTTTCTAATAAT
>JAHIRA010000154.1 GCA_018818905.1 Patescibacteria group bacterium
TACCTTCGATTTCTGATGTTTTTCCAAATTCAAGCTTCCTATGTATGCCTTGTTTGCACTCTACTGGCCACCAGCAGTAATCTTCCTACGCTAATGCTTCGGAGGGCAAGTCGATATCGGGTCAATTCCCCGAAGCTTACTGCGGAACCTGTGTTCAGGGCTTGCTCTGGGGTTTATACCTTTAATTACACTGAAAAAGAAAGTTATCTGCTTTAGACTTGTTTACAGAGTTTTTAAGTCTCACCTCATCGACACTGAAAAATCTTCGATTAATGTATCCAAATTTAATTTGATATTCATAACATGATTTCAACCTCAGATTTCGAAAAAGGAGTGGCCATTATCTACAAAGATGAGCCTCATCAGATAGTTACGGCTGATTTTGTTTTTCCGGGTAAAGGTCAGGCTTTTGTCAAAACTAGACTTAAAAACATCAAAACTGGAAATGTTTTGGAGAATGTCTTTAAATCCGGTGAAACCGTTGAAGAAGCGGATGTTTCAGAATCAAAGGTGGTTTATCTCTATAATGATGATCAAGGCTATCACTTCATGGATAACCAGAATTATAATCAACAGTCCATCGCCTCAGACATTGTTGGGAAAAGGGCTGATTTCCTCAAGGAAAACGAGGAAGTCAAAGGACTTTTTCTTGATGACGGTTTATTTGATATCGAACTTCCTTTCAAAATGGTCTATAATGTAACTGAAGCTCCTCCAGGAATAAAAGGTGATACAGCCGGTACAGCCAATAAACTAGTAACTGTGGAAACAGGTGCCAAAATCTCTGTGCCACTTTTTATTAAAGAAGATGATCAGGTCAGAGTTAACACTGAAACTGGGGAATATGTAGAGAGGGTAAATAGTTAGTTTTTAAGTCAAATTTTTTAAAATTTGCATAATTAGAAATTGTAAACTTGCTTATGTCAAATACCAAAACAAAGAAAAAACTAAAAGTAGCCATTGTGGCCCTCACTTCATGCGAAGGTGAGCAATTTGTGATGTTCGATCAAGGAGAAGAATTTCTCAAACTGACAGAATTCTTGGAGCTTTCCGAGTTCAAGCTTTTTGAAGAAGTTGAAGCTGAACCTCGTTATTTTGACATCGCTTTTGTCGAGGGTGGACCTCTTTCTAAAGAGGACTTAGAAAGACTTAAAGAAATCAGGGGAAAGTCAAAGCTTCTAATTGCTATTGGTTCGTGTGCGGTGCTGGGGGGAATTCCAGAAATGAAAAATTATGTCAATAAAGATGAGAAAATCAAATACGTTTATCAGTACACCAAGCATATCAACAATGTTGAAGTGAAGCCTCTTCGAGAGATCGTGAAGGTTGATTATGAAATCCCAGGATGCCCTATGGACGGTAAAGAATTTCTCAGGATTGTTAAAGCTGTTAGAAAAGGGGTCTTCAACAAGATACCAGAGCGACCAGTATGTTTTGAATGTCAAACCAACAATTACAAATGCTTGCTTCTAGATGGCAAGCCATGCCTGGGGCCAATTACCAAAGGGGGATGTGATGCGGTTTGTTTGTATGGCGGCTATCAGTGTGAAGGTTGCAGAGGACCACTTGATAATGTAAATCTTGAAAACCACCAAAAACTTCTCCTAAAAAACATTTCCAAACGACATCTTTCACATTTGCTAGAGCTTTATGGTATTAAAGACGATATTTTAGAAAATCAACGCAAAGAAAAATAATATGGCCATCCAACACATTCAAATTGATCATGTGGCTAAAATTGAAGGCCACGCCGGGTTCATTGCTGACATTGTTAAGGGCGATGTTAAGAAGGCTCAAATGCAAACCAAGGTTGGAGCTCGTCTCATAGAGGGCCTGATAGTTGGTCGTCACTATACCGAGCCAGCTACTATTACTCCTCGTATCTGTGGAATCTGTCCTGTTATTCACAATTTGACTTCAGTCAAAGCCATGGAAGACGCACTAGGAATAGAAGTGCCAGAAGAGTTCAAGGTTCTCAGAAAGATAATGTTGGCTGGGCAGCAAATACAAAGTCATGCCTTGCATCTTTTTTTCTTGTCGCTACCTGATTTCCTTCATATTAAAAACGATATAAATCTGGTTAAAAGTTATGAGAAGGAAACCAAGAAGGCTATTTTACTACGTGATTTTGGCAATAGAACTATAGAAGCTATTGGAGCCAGAGCAGTCCATCCAATTTCTTCCAAAGTTGGCGGTTTCAAGAGACTTCCAGACAAATATGAGCTCAAGAGACTTCTGGATGAAGCTCCAAGAGCGCTCAAGCTAGCCAAACACCTGGCCAATATTTTCAATGATCTAAGTTATCCAAATTTTACCAGAGAAACAGAATTCATTGCTCTACAAAAAGAAGGGGAATACCCAATTTACGAGGGTGATCTGGTCACTAGTTCCGGCAAAAAATTTACCGCCAGAGAATTTGCTGACGAAGTTGATGAATTCCAGAATCCGGACGAATTAATTAATCGCGTTAAGCTTGATGGTCAGACCTTTATGGTTGGAGCCATCTCCAGGCTAAATCTCAACCATCAGAATCTGTACCCTGAAGCTCAAAAAATACTTAAAGAAAGCCAGGTCCAGCTGCCAACCTACAACAGTTTTCATAATATCATTGCCCAAGCAGTAGAAATGGTTCACGCTGTCGAAGAAATTATGACGTTAGGCCAGGTATATCTTAATAATCCTGCCAAAGAAAGAAAAGTCAAATACAAATTCAAGGGTGGCGATGGCATTGCTGCTTGTGAAGCTCCTCGGGGGCTTCTGGTCCACAATTACGAGGTTGGAGACGATGAATATGTCAAGAATTGTCGCATTATGACCCCAACTGCTATGTTCTTGACTAATCTTGACGAGGATCTCAAACAATATCTTGGCGAGTTGTACGAGAAGAGAAGCAAGCAAAGAGAAGACAAGGTTAGAATGCTAATTCGGGCTTATGATCCTTGCATAACTTGTGCGACGCATTAATACTTACTTATGCACGACCTACATCTTGCTGACCGTATTCTACAATTTGTAAGAGAGGAAGCTGAAAAAAGAAAACTGACCAAGGTTCACAAAGTCGTGGTCGAATTAGGCCAAATTGTCGAACACGAAGTAACTATCAAACCCGAAAATCTCAAATTCAATATCCAAGGACTGGCTAGCGGCACTGTTTTTCAGGGTGGCGAGCTGGAGGTGATTCCTATTTCTGAGATGGGAATATATAGGATAAAAGAGATAGTCGGAGAATAGTTTTTTTGATAATATATTTGTATTAAATTAGAATTTGGTTTCTAACCAATTTTTTTTAGAATTAATTAAATCAGAAAAATGCCCATCAAATTTGCTATCAACGGCTTTGGCCGTATTGGTCGACCAACTATGAAAATCGCTCTAGAAAATCCCGAGATTGAAATGGTGGCGGTCAATGATCTGACCGACAACAAAATGCTGGCCCAGCTTTTTAAGTACGATTCTATTTATGGCACTTATCCAGCAGACGTCAAGGCAACCAAAGACAAGCTTATTATTGGTGACAAAGAAATCAGATCTTTTGCAGAACCAGATCCGGCCAAGTTGCCTTGGAAAGAGCTTGGAGTTGATGTTGTTCTGGAATGTACTGGGGTTTTTAGACAATATGAGGATGCCAAAAAGCATCTAGATGCTGGAGCAAAACTGGTTATAATTTCTGCTCCTGGAAAAGGCGGACCCATCAAGACCTTTGTCAGAGGTGTTAACGATGATGATTTTGACCCTAACAAACACAAAGTTATTGACAACGCTTCCTGCACCACCAACAGTATTGCCCCAATTGTTCAAACCCTTCAAGAAAAAATTGGCATTGAAAAAGCTTTTTTAACCACTGTTCACTCCTATACTTCTGACCAAAATCTGGTTGACGCTCCACATAAGAAGGATCCCAGAAGAGCCAGGGCTGCCGCAATCAACATCATCCCAACTTCAACTGGTGCTGCAACAGCTACATGTAGTGTTGTTGAAGGTATTGACGCGGCTGTTTTTGATGGCCTTTCACTTAGAGTTCCCACTCCCGTAGTCTCTGTTTCGGACATTACAGCTGTTATGAAAAAAGATGTCACCATTGAAGAAATTAATGATATTGTCAAAGAAGCTTCTGAGTCAGACAGATACAGAGGGATTATTGAATATAGTGAAGAAGACCTAGTTTCTTCCGATATCAAAGGTAGTAATTTCTCAGGAGTCTTTGATTCCAAACTTACAAATGTTGTTGGCGGCAATCTGCTCAAAATTATTATTTGGTATGACAATGAATGGGCTTATTCTGTTAGGCTTGTTGATCAGGCGGTTGAGTATGGTGGTAAGATTAGCGGGTAGAGTATAATAATAAAGTCAAGAAATGGATCTTTCAAGGCCAAGGTCGCCAGAAGCATCTTCGGGAGTTGCTTCGGAAAAAAACGAAGAAGTTGTTGATGATTCTTCTAAACAAAAAGAGGAGTTTTTGTTGCCTAAAGAAGAGATGAGGCTGGTTGGGCACGAAGAGATTAAAATGCCAGAGGGAGCTACCCTTAGAGAATTTACTTCTGCGCCCGAGAGTGATAACAGACCTTTGTATCTTTTAGAGAGAGGAGAGAGCGAGTATTCAATTCTGTTCAGTGGGCAGGAAAGTGAAACTATTCTTGGCTCACGTTGTTCGGAAATAATCATGTCTGAAGATGGCGAACAATATCTGTTGCCAGCGTCTGATAAAGAAGCTGATAGCATTCTTCTGATAAATGGAAAGAAAACAAAAAGCCACAAAAACATCTCGGAACATTACCTTTCTCCTGATGGAAGGTTTTATGGGTATGTATCGGAAGACATTATGAACGATCAGGGCGAGGAGCAGCGTAGGCATAGCTCTGTTTGGATAAATGGAGAGGAAGTATCAAGCGAGTACTATGATGCTTATGACCTAGTTTTCTTTGAAAATGGGATAAAGCACGCCTTTATTGGAACGAAAACAAATAAGAATGGAGACAAGTTCTATGCTCTAGTGAAAGATGGCCAAGAGATAGGTGGAGAACGAGAAAATTATGTCCACTCACTTAAATTTACACCCGATGGGAAACACTATAGTTTTATTGAAAGAAAGTATCTTGGTCAAGGTTATCCTGAGTTATTTATAGAAAGATTGGCTATTGATGGTCAACTGTCTGGAGAAGAATATGAAGAAATTCTTGATATTGCTCTTGCTGATAATGGAAAGTCCTGCCTTTGCAAAGTGTTAACAAACGAGCGCAAGTGTGTTTTTGTCCACGATGGTATTAAGGATAAAGAATATTCTTCACAGGCAGTGCACAATCCACCTGACCCCCTGTTATTTACAAATGGTACTGAGTATGCATACACTGCTGTAAAAGGAAAAAATGAATACGTCTTTGTTTATTGTGGCAAGGAAGTACTAGAAAGCTCCTCTATTCGTGATCCGTTTATCTCAGAAGATGGTCAGCTCTATTCTGCGCTTTTTGAAAAGACAATAAGTAAAAAGGAGACAGAGAGTAAACTGATGATCAACGGAGAAGTGATGCAGGGAGAATGTCGTTTTTTTAGTGGAGATGAGAAAACCAATAGTTATATCTATTTAAGTGAAGAAGGAGATAGCAAGAATTTCATTTTCAGTGGTGAGAAAGGCCCGGATATAGAAATATCAAAAGATTTTAACCCAGAGGAGAGGATAATTGTCGTTTCAAACGATTGCGATACGGTTGTATATCTTGATTCTTTAAGAAGTGAGGCGGGAAGTAACGAGAAGTCATATCTCTGTTTGTGCACCAAGGATCATTTTGAAAAAATAGAGATTCCACCCTCAGATTCTACGTACCAGATTTATTTTTCAAATGACCAAAGCGAAGTAAACGTTCATACCTACAACAAAGAAAAGCGTATGCTAGAGAAGTTTGTGTATAGTATTAAAGATGACGGAGTTGCAAGATGGCAAAAAGAACTAGAAGAGGGTTTATTTTAGAATAACAATAATGAGCATTTATGGCTGCTAGAGGCGAAACTCCAGGTCCAAAACCTGAAGAGCAGGAAGTGAATCAAGAGAAAAAAGAGTCGGAGCCAAGAATAACTCTCGAGGAGACCGAGAAAGGTGAGGTTTGGGAAATACCCACAGAGGTCAATGATATTTCTGAAATAAGCCTTTCACCAAATGGACAAAAACAACTTATGGTCACCAAGTTGGAGGGGGGTGGAACTTCTGTTTTTGTTGATTTTCAAAAAGGTCCAGTTTACAGGACTGTTGAGGACGTGTCTTGGTCGGCAAATTCTGATTCAATTGTTTATATTGCAAAGAAATACCCGACAGAGGCAGATGATGATCTGCCAGAAAATGCAGAAACTGAAAAATACCTATCTAAGGGAAGTGTTGTCGTATTTAATGGCCAAGAGATAGATTCGGGAGTTTCTTTTAGGGCAGCAGCGGTAAGATCAGATGGAAAGAAATGCGCCTACGTGCGAGTGTATGACAACGGTTTGCAAAGACCCGTTGTTGATGGTGAAGAAAGAAGAGGTTATCCGACAGTTTTTGACTATGACAAGACTTCATATTCTTCTGATAATCAGAAAATAGCTTTTGAAGTGGGCGCACCTTCAAATCCAAGGATGAATCCAAATAGTTCTGACAATATTTTTGTCAAACTAGGTGTTTACTCTGACGAGACCAGAGACCATATTTCAAACATTAGCTTTGTTCTTAACAACAAAACAAACGCACAGTTTTCTCCAGATGGGAGACATTATTTCTGTGTGGGCTTAGATTCTGACACGGTGAGACCGGCTGTGTACAGAGACGATGAGCTGCTTGTAAGCGGAGAACAAGGATACTACGCAGACCTTAGTGTTGCGCCTGATTCAAATAGTTTTGCTTGCGTGCATTATCTGGTAGAGAATGAAAAAAATGATCTAGAATTCTATATTGCTATGGCCGACAATACTGATCCAAAAAAAGTCAAAGAGCAACATAGCGCTAGACTTGTTATTAACGGTCAGGAAAGAGGCGAGTCAATACATGCAGATATTAGTAGTCCTGTCTGGTCGCCAGACTCGACCAAAGTTGCGGCCTTAGTTTATGACAAAATTAGTAGTGAGGAAAATCAGGACAAAGAATTAACCAGAGTCAAAGTAATCGAGTACAAAGCATCAGATAATTCAGAACTTGATGGCAAGGAATATGACCATGTGAGTCATCAAACTTATTCTCTGGACGGCAAACACCTGGCTTATTTTGCCTCAGATCTTGAAGGTGATTTTTTTCTGGTTGTTGACAATGAAGAGCTTCATCTGTATGACGAAGATCGTATCAAAGCCTCTCAGGATCCAGAATCACAAAATCGACCCATTGATCTTCGCTTTGAAGCAAAGAAAAACGATAAAGGTGAAGAGGTAACTGAACTCAAGGTCACAATGATGATTGATAGAGAAGTTATTACTAGAGTCTTTAATATAATTGGTATGTCAGAATCTTTGGTAAGAAAATGGCAGCAAGAGGGAGAAGAGGGGTTATTTGAGTATGAAGGATAAAAAAGTCACAAACTAATAAAGCAAAAAAATGAGCACAGAATATGGAGGACCTCCGCCAGAGGAGGGTTCAGAAGAAGCAGAAGCTTCAGAAGAAAGATTGAAAGAAATAAGAACCGAAAAATTTGCTGAGCTTCCCAAAGAGTTTGTTACCCCACTCGAATCTATGATTTCTCCAGACTTTAGTCATATTCTTCTAGTTGGATCAAGCGAGGAAGAAGTCGACCGTGAGTCTAATAGAATGATTGTTGATTTGTCAGCTAAGCAAGCTGACCGATTTGACAAGGAGTTTAAGCGAATAACAAATCTAGGATGGTCACACGATTCCAAGACGAAAATATTTGTTGGAGCAAATGACAGGACTCCTAATAGTGAAAGGAAAGCGTCATTGGTTAGAAATGGAAAGATTGTTGATACAGCGCAAGAAATTAAGTGTGCTGTGATTAGACCCGATGGAGAGGATTTGGCTTATACTAAAATGAGAAGCACTGCGGATAACATAACTGTTGATCCAGTGATTGGTGATTATGCTGACAATAAGTTTCCGAGATATGATATCTCGCTGATCACATATTCACCAGTGAGAAGTGAGCCAAATAAATGAGCTTTTGCTGAATCTGTGGGTGATGACAAGAAGACAGAAGTTATTGTTTCTGGCCTAGAGATGAGTCAAAGTCTGGATAGAAAGATGGATAAAATATCAGACATCCAATTTTCGCCAGACGGCAAAGACTTGTACTTCTCTGGCATTCAAGATGGTATGTCCAGGCTTTTTAAAAGCAATGAAGTTTTGTATGATGCAGAGACAAGTGAAATAATAAGTTTTCGGATATCACCCAACTCTAGTGACTATGCATTATTGCGAAGAGATAATCATTATCATCGGCGTGGAAAAGATCAAATAATTATCAATGATCAGGAATATAGCGACAGGTTTGTTGAAGCAAAAGAGTTCTTCTTCTCTCCTGATAGTAGAAAACTAGTTATTGTTGGCATTCAATATGATGATGAATCTACTGATGATCCAAATAAAGAAAATGCCGAATATATTCACGTGTACAATACTCAAAATGGGGAAAAAGATATCAGTGGACCTTATAGATCAATTCACTGTCCAACTTTTAATGAAGATGGAAGTCGTTTGGCCTGTATAGTTTTAAAAACTGGAGAAAATAACTTTTTTCTAAAAGTTGATGAAGAAGAATATAAGCTAGACATAGCTAGTAAAGGAAGGAAAGGTGAGAAGGTTTTTCTGGGTCTTAAATTTTCAATAAATGAATCAGATAACAAAGAAGTGCTAGAAATAATGACCAACAGAAATAATAGAATTGAAAAGAAAGTGTTTGCTGTTCCAAATAGCAAAGAAGAAAAAGAAGTTATACGCATGTGGCGGCAAGAGGGAGAAGAGGGACTATTTTAGAATGAGTGAAATATACATATTGAAGTTCGTAGAGCATATTAAGAAAACTTAGTTACTGTGAGGTGTTAGACAAACAACTCAAATTAGCCTATAATTAAGACAAATAAACAGTTGGTTTACTTATCTTTTAGTTTATATCTATGCACAAAAAAACAATCAAAGACACCGATCTCAAGGGCAAAAAAGTCTTGGTCCGTGTTGACTACAATGTTCCATTGGATGACGATGGAACAGTAAGAAGATTATTAAGTATGAATAAAGATGCCTGAAAAAGGAACAGAAAGCATAGAACAATCAATAAAAAATGAAGTTGAAAAAAAGGAGGCTTTGGAACTTCTTAGGTCAGAGGTTATGGTTGAAATAAATAGAGACTTGGGAGACCGCTTCACAAGTGGCGAAATCGTCTCCCCAGATCTAAATGCAGTCGCTTTCGTTGAGGCCGATAGAAGAGAGGAGAACGACGGGATGTTTAGGGTTGTAGCAGGAGATAAAGAAAGCGAAATCGTTGAATATGTCGGGGAAGTGACTTGGGGGAAAAATTCTAAGAGCATGGTTTGCTCTGTTCAACCGGCCGGCGAAGACTACCCAATGGCCTGTTTTAATTTTGTGACTGATAGAAAACATTTTGAAAATGTATGGATGCCTGAAAAAATGAAAGTGAGGCCTGACGGAGAAAACTATGGTTGTGTTGTCGAGTCGAACACTGGTTGTGCCTGTAACTTTTTGATTGATGGTGAAGAAGTA
>JAHIRA010000155.1 GCA_018818905.1 Patescibacteria group bacterium
CCTCGCCGGTTTTAAAAACAAAAATGTCTAAAATTATCCACATTAGCCAAAACAAGAGATCACTAGGAAATAGCGGTGGCGTCGAAAAATTTGCCACTTATCTTGACCAGGCCCTGGGCGTAACTATCTACTCATCAGATGACTACAAAGCCGGATGCCGGCCAGAAGAACTCAACAAGCACCTCATAAGCAAAGGAATGGTTACCAAGGACGATCTCGTTGTCACAGACGGTTATTGGAATTTGGGTTTGCCAGACGAGATTAGAACCATCCCGGTTTGCCATGGCACCTACGCCGCCAATTATCTCAAAGAATCATGCAATGTATTCAATGAGTTAATTATTGGATTCAGAAAATCGGTTAAAGACCAAAGAAAAGCTTTCAGCAAAATAAATTCTACCCCCGTGTCTGTTTCAGAATCTGCCAGAAGAGAATTAAGAAAATTTTACGACATTGACTCCAAGGTCATTTTGAACGGAGTTGATTGTGACCTGTATCGCCCCAGTGAAAAGGACTTAACTCATAAACCCATAATTCTTCACGCAGCCACAAACGCCAAGAAGGGAAAACATCTGATGGGCGGGTTACAAGAGCTGTTACCAGACTTTCAAATAGAATTCCTAGAAGCCAAAATTGGCGAAGAGCCAGACAAATTTAAGAGAGGTGATATGTTTCTCCATTTGGCCACCAACGAAGGTAATTCATACGCTTGTCTTGAAGCTATGTCTACTGGTCTCCCCTGTCTGCTAACCAATGTCGGTCTCTTCGAAGACTTCCCTATTGATAATCACTTTGTCAAGCTGATTGACTACAAAAAAAGAGACAACATAGCTTTTGTTGCCAACGAAATTAAATCTTTCTGGAAAAAGAGATTGAACTACTATCCTAGAAAATGGATTATGGAGAACGCCTCGCTTGAGATCTTCAAGAAAAACTGGCAAAACTTCATTAAGCAAGTACAAAACTCATGACCATAAACAAAAAAATATCTGTCATTATTCCAACATACAATCGAGCCAAAAATATATCCGAGCTTTTGGAAATTTTGGACAAACAATCGTTATCAAAAAATGATTTTGAAGTCATTGTTGTCGATGATGGCTCGACAGACAAGACCAAAGAAAAACTTGAAGGCATCAAGAAAAAAGTTTCGTTTGATCTAAGCGTTGTTTATCAGAAGAACCAAAAGGCGGCCAAGGCTAGAAATGCAGGGATCAGAATAGCTCAAAGTCCAATCGTCGCCTTTGTAGATGACGATTGCTTCCCCGCCAGGCATTGGCTAGAAATGATACTAAAGTATTTTGACGAAAACAATGACGCCGCCGGTGTCGAAGGATGCACAGTCACAACAGAAGCAAAAAATATTTGCACTCATTTTGTTGAGAATAAAACCGGTGGACAGTATATTACATGCAACATCGCTTATAAGAAAAGTGTTCTAGAAAAGGTTGGCTTGTTTGACGAAGGCTTCACTCAAATGCATCGCGAAGACAGTGAACTGGCCTTTAGAGTGCTCAAAGAAGGTAAAATTATCTTTGCTCCGGAAGCTTATGTGCTTCACCCACCTCGCAGGATTTCCTGCTTCAACGAGATTAAACGTCTCAAAATAAGAGTCAAAATGGATCTATTCCTGTACAAAAAAAATCCACAAGAATTTGTGGCAAATTTTGGTCCGCTTCAAAGTATTTATTTTGGCAAGGAAACCTTTATAATTTATTCTATGCTACTTTTGCTGTTGCTCTCAATTGCCACTTTGCAACTTTGGGGCGTTATCGGTACTCTCGGGATGCTTTATTTCTACAATGCCGATTCTAGACTAAGCACTTCCCCATCAGAAATGTTGGGCATGCTTGTCGGTGAAACTTTGAGGAAGGCTTTGGCCCCTTTCTACTACTTCTATTTCAAGAGTTCTCAGAAATAATCTTTAAAGTTTTTTCTGCTGCCTTCTGCCAATCAAACATCTTCACGTGTTCTAGGCCGCCCTGTCTCAATGTTTGAGTGAGTTCCTGATCTTCCAATAACCTCTCAAGTTTCCCTGACATTTCCCTGACATCAAGGGGATTTTTTATTTTAATTCCATAATCACCTAGCACCTCTTTTGCGGCTGGAAAGTCTGTTGTCAAAACCAGAACTCCACAAGCCATTGCTTCAAGCAATGGAAGACCAAAACCTTCAGCCACAGAAGGCAATACAAAAATACTCGCACCCTGATAGAAACTGGCTAGCTCTTGATTTGAGACTAGACCGGTAAAAACGACTCTTTTTTTAAGCTTCTTCTTGGACACAAGCTCCTTGAGACTCGCAAAATATTCTTCCTCCCCTACCCGACCTACCAACACTAGCTGATAAACGCTCTGAAGCGCTGCTGGAAGCTCTGAGTAGGCCTTGATAAGCGTTTCGAGATTCTTTCTTTGATAGATTGAGCCCACCGATAATAAATATTTGTCTCTAATAGAAAATCTTTCCTTTATCTTCCGACCTAGCCCGTTTTCGTTTACCCGAAAAAGATTGTTGTCATACCCGTGATGCACAACAGCAATCCTCTTGTCAGGAAAAGAAGTCAGCTCAAGCAAATCCCTCTTGGTCGCTTCAGACACAGCAATAACCTGGTCAGCCTGAGACAGAGATCTCCATAAACCAAAGTTACAGAGTGCCCTCTCTTTAAGCGGATAGCGTTGCTTGTGAGTTTTGTAAATCAAATCATGAATAACCACCACATATTTTGTCTTTCCGGGAATTCGCTGAGGCCCCATATGAGTTGGTGAAACAAAAACATCGAGATTGTTGGACTCAATCATGCTTGGAAGCCGCCAAAAAGACCATTTGATTCGGTTTTCTGACGTTGCCTGGGAAAAAGAGTGTCCCTCGATCAGCTTCCTGGCTTTGTCTTTTAAAGCTCTTGAGGAAAAGAAAAAATATTCGTTCTCAGTGTCAATTTGTAAAAGATTTTCGACAATTCTAAAAGTATAGTTCTCTATTCCTCCGTAGAACTTATTGCCCAAAACCGAGATGTCAATACCA
>JAHIRA010000156.1 GCA_018818905.1 Patescibacteria group bacterium
CCAACTTTTCATCCCAGTAGAAGTCCAGACCAAGATGCCTTGGTCAATATCACTCGCGAAGACAAGGTTAAATCTTTCAAAAACAGAGAAGCTCTTCTTGAAGCTGCCCCCATGCGGGAAGGAAGCTTTTTTAAAGTTAAAGCTGTTCTAAAATAAAGACATGGATATATCAGAACTAGACCTAACCACAGCTCACAAAAAACTTCTTGAGAAAGAAGTGACTTCGGTTGAGCTGACCGAATACTGTCTGGATCGCATCAAAAAACACGATTCCAAGGTCAAGGCTTTTGTGACTGTATCCAAAGAAGAAGCTTTAGAAGAAGCTGCCAAAGCAGATCAGATGATTGCCTCAGAAGAACGAAGCAGTTATCTAACCGGAGTTCCGTATTCAGCCAAGGACGTTATTATGACCGAAGGCTTAGAGACGACAGCCTCATCAAACATCCTCAAAGGATACAAGTCCTCGTATGATGCGACCGGCATCAAGAAAATAAAAAAGCAAGGCGGAGTGCTTTTGGGCAAAACCAACTGTGATGCTTTTGCTCACGGAGCCTCAACAGAAAATTCTGATTTTTTTGTCACCAAGAATCCTTGGGACCAAACTAGAGTTCCCGGTGGGTCAAGTGGTGGCTCAGCCGCCTCAGTGGCTGCAGGTGAAGCTTTTTATTCGCTGGGTACTGACACAGGCGGGTCTATCAGGCAGCCGGCTTCATTTTGTGGACTGGTTGGTCTCAAACCAACTTATGGCCGAGTCTCCAGAAACGGCCTTATTTCCATGACTTCTTCAACAGATTGCCTTTCTATTGTCACAAGAGATATAAACGATGCCGCCGTTGTCCTAGAAAACATTGCCGGAGAAGATATCAAAGACGCTACTTGTGCCAGAGAACCGGTTCCGTCTTTTTCAGCGGGGCTCAGGCAGGGGCCACCAAGCAATTTCAAGATTGGGTTGCCCAAAGAATTTTTTGAAGAAAATATTTCTCCGGAAGTACAAGAGAAAATTGAGCAAGCTATTAAGCAGTTCAAAGAACTCGGAGCCGAAATTGTGGAAGTCAATTTACCTAGTGCACCTTTGGGTGTTGCTGTTTATTATATTTTAACTCCCTCAGAATTGTCTTCCAATCTAGAAAGATTTGATGGTATTCGTTACGGCTATTCGGCCGCCACTGACAAAGACCAGACTCCAGCCGATCTTTTTGAAGTCTATACCAAAACCAGAGGTCAAGGCTTTGGCGATGAAGCCAAGAGAAGAATTATGATGGGCACCTTTGCCCTGTCTTCCGGCTATTTTGATGCTTACTATCTCAAGGCTTCTAAGGTTAGAACTATCATTATCAAAGAATTCAAACAAGCCTTCAAAGAAGTTGATGTGCTTCTCTCTCCAACCTCACCACATTTGCCGTTCAAGATCGGAGAACAAATCGATGATCCTTTAACTATGTACCTAGAAGACATATTTTTATCAGCTGTCAGCCTGGCTGGTTTGCCGGCAGTTTCTATTAATTGTGGCTTTGCTACAAAGGACGGCACAGAGCTTCCTGTTGGCATGCAGCTAATTGGTAATCACTTTGATGAGACCAAGCTTCTTCAAGTCGCCAAGGTCTACGAACAAATGAATACTTGGCACAAAAAACGACCAGAGCTTTAAAAATATAAAACAATGGGTCAAGACAATCTTTCAAAGTTCAAGATCAATCGTGAAGGCCCCTCAAGCATGAAAAATTATCCCAAGTTTGGCGCCAATAATTCTGGACCTGGCTATGGTGGAGTAGTCATTGTCACTATTCTCGTTAGTCTTTTTGTGACAACTGTGACCTGGTTTTTTCTCAATGGCGCTATCAAAACTGTCAGCGACAAAGTTGGCGAAGTCCTGAACACAGGCTTGGAAGAAGTCACGCAAGAAGGGGGCACGGTGGCAGATTCTGACACCAGAAGGGTGATTGTCAAAGAAGAGTCAGCAGTCATTAGTGCTGTCAAAAGAGCTCAACCTTCTGTAGTCAGCATTATTGCCACCAAGGATTTGCAAGATTTTTATCAAAATAGAGAGTCACTTTATAATGATCCTTTCTTTGATTATCTTTTTGGTGAAGGCAATGTTACACCTGAGGGTAATTCTTCAAATGGCAATGGTACCGGCAAAGCGACAGTGGGGGGCGGAACGGGATTCTTTGTTTCTCAGGACGGCATGATTTTGACCAACAAACATGTCGTGGCTGATGATACCGCTGACTACACCGTGCTGGATAATAGTGGCCAAGAGTATCTGGCCCAGGTTTTGGCCAGAGATCCCGCCCAAGACATTGCCATTATCAAAATCGAAGGTAGTGATTTCCCCATAGCAGAACTAGGTGAATCCAGTGCTTTGGAACCTGGCCAAACAGTGGTCGCTATTGGCAATTCTCTCGGAGAATATTCCAATACCGTCACCAAAGGAGTCATCTCTGGTGTTGGCCGATCCATCATGGCTAGTGACAATGGGGGCGTCAATGGACAAATCATAGAAAATGTTATCCAGACCGATGCGGCCATAAACCCTGGTAATTCGGGGGGTCCTCTTGTTAATATAGAAGGTCAGGTCATTGGCATCAATACAGCCATCGATGTCTCGGGCCAGCTCATTGGCTTTGCTCTTCCTATTGATGTTGCCAAAGAAGCTGTTACGATGGTCAAAGAGACAGGTGAGATTACCAGACCATATTTGGGAGTTAGATATATTCCTATCACTCCAGAAGTAGCAACTAGCCGAGGTCTTGCTGTTGACTACGGAGTTCTGATTGCCAAAGGCACTCAGTATGGCATGGAAGCGGTTGTTCCTGGGAGTCCGGCTGCCAAGATTGGTCTCAAAGAAAATGATATTGTTTTTGAAATCAATGACCAGAAAATAGACTCAGAACACGATCTTTCATCGACTATCAAAAAGAAAAGAGTCGGAGAAAGTGTCCGTCTCAAAATAATGCGGGACGGCAAAGAGCAAATACTCAATGTCACTTTAGAAGCACAGCCATAAATAGCAATAATTTTAGACAAAGATGAAAGGCAATCTCGTAATTGGACAAGCCGGTGGCCCCACTATGGTTATCAACGAATCTTTAGTTGGGGTAATTAAAGAAGCTGAGAAGCATGAACAATTTCAAGGAATCTATGGTTCCAAGCATGGAATTTTGGGAATTCTAAATGAAGACTTTGTTAATCTCAGACAAGAATCAGAAAAGAATTTAGAAACGGTGGCCAAGACTCCGTCTTCAACTCTGGGGACTTGTCGTCATAAGCCAGACGAGGCCGATTGCCTCAAAGTTTTTGAGGTCTTTGAAAAATATAATGTCAAATACTTCTTCTATATTGGTGGCAACGATAGCGCTGAAACTTGTCATATCATTAACGAGATCGCCAAGAAGCATCAATACGAATTGCGTATTTTTCATATTCCCAAAACCATTGATAACGATTTGCTGGAAAATGACTTCTGTCCGGGTTATCCCAGCGCTGCTCGCTACGTGGCCTCTTCTTTTATGGGCAATGACCTTGATAATCAAGCTCTGCCCGGAGTGAAGATTGATGTAGTTATGGGACGTCACGCCGGGTGGCTCACCGCAGCTTCAGCCTTAGCCAGAACCAACACAACAGATGGTCCTCATCTTATATATCTCCCCGAAAGACCAATTAAGGTCAAAAGTTTTGTTAAAGATATTGATGACGTTTATGCCAAATACGGTCGTTGTTTGGTAGCTGTCTCGGAAGGAGTAGCTGGAGCTAGTGGCAAACCTCTGGGTGAAGCCATCGCCAAAACCAAGGATTCGCATGGCAATGTTCAATTGTCAGGCTCGGGCGCTCTAGGAGATCTTTTGGCTGGTTATGTCGAAAAGCATTCTCGTCACCAAGGCATGCGAGTGCGGACAGATACGCTTGGTTATGCGCAAAGAAGCTTCCCGGGTATCAGAAGCGAAGTAGATGCCAAAGTTGCCAGAATGGTCGGGAAAGAGGCAGTGAGGTACGCCTTAAAAGGGGACATTGATGGTAGTATCACAATTAGTCGCATCAGTGCCGACAAGAAGCCAGTCTTTGAAACTGATCTTGTTCGTCTCAAAAAAGTTGCCAAAGATACTCAAGATATGCCGGCCAAATTCATTGCCAAAAATGGACACGATGTTACATCAGCTTTCCTCAAATATCTAGAGCCGTTGGTAGGAGAGCTGCCAGCCAAGGGAATTTTGGCTCAGAAAAAAGTCAAGAAACTTTCATAGTAATTTGTCTCAAAAATTAAGGGGGTTACAAGATAATTTAAGACACGATCCCTATGTCAACTCAGATTAAAGAATTAAGTAAGGAGAACAACGAGAATCTTCTCGAGATTAGTGGCAAGTACCGTCTCTTGAACCTTCACGAAATCCTCAAAGTGGCTTCAGAAGAAGGCTTTGGGGTGGCTGCCATCAACATTCGCAGCAAGTACATTCTAGACGCTGCGCTCAGGGCAGCTTTCGTCGAAAAGTCCCCGCTCATTGTTGAAATTGCTGAGTCAGAAGCTGACTACTGCAATATTTCACCAGAGAGATTAGCCGAGATGCTCAAGCTCAAAACCGAAGCTCTGGTGGCCGAGTTTGGGTACATGATTCCCCTGTGTCTGCACATGGATCATATCCAAAAAGACCTAGAACTGGTAGCCAGGGCAATTAAAGCTGGGTTTTCTTCTGTGGCTTGCGATCAGTCCAAAAAACACCTGGAAGAAAACATCAAAATCACCAAGCTCATTGTCGACAAATGTCACGCATATGGCGTCAGTGTTGAAGGGGAAATTGGTGAACTGGGAGCTGCTCAGGCTTTGTCCGATCCAGATCTTCAAAAGAATCTTGTTAACTATGTTCCTACCGTTGAAGAAGCAAGCAGATTTGTTAAAGAAACCGGTATCGACGCTTTTGCCGGCTTTTTTGGTAATGGTCATGGTCAGTACATGGACACGCCAGACATAACCTGGGATAGGATTAAAGATATCAAAGAAGCTCTCAGAGAAGAAGGTTTCAGCACTCCCCTTGTTCTTCATGGTGGCAGTTATCTGGAAACTCATGATTTTGATCGAATCCAAGTCTTTGTTCAAGCCATTAGATGCGGTTGTTATAAATTCAACTACGCGACCACCGTTTCTGACATCATGAAAGATTATTTACCCAAAGATATCTTGGCAGAAATGGAAGAAAGCGTTGATAAGGCCGGCGATTGGCGTAAAGCCCTAGGAAAATTTGAAGGCAAAATTGACGCTATCGACAACAAAAGACTAGATAATATGCGCGTCGCTATGATGTATCATCTGCGGATGATGATTAAATATGCGTGGCTGTCTTCGGAGAGGGTAGACGAGTATGACGCGGTACTAGTTTAAAGAAAAATCTAGAAATGGCAAGAAGGATTCTAGAAGCTATCACCTTCTTCAAAGAAGTCTAATTTGAAACTTCTTCTGTTTTCATGTTATAATAAAGAAAAATAAAAATAACGAGGGACACATGAAAAGAATCTCACAGTTTCTATCTTTGGGAGTTGGACTTTTTGTCGTAGCTTTTCTGCTTCTGACAAGTTCTGCTTACGCCTCATATGGTGAGGTCTCGACTTTTCTTTCTAGAATTTATTCAGGTGACGGTGGTGAAGCTATTGGAGCTTACCTAGATTTTGAAGAAGATGTCTCATTTGATGGTTCAGGGAATCTTTATGTTGCTGACACCTACAACAATGTCATTCGTCGAATTGATACGGGCGGAACTATTAGTACCTTTGCGGGTACTGGTTCATATGGCGATACTGATGGTGGTAGCGGTGGAGCCGAGTTTGCTCTACCTCAGGGGGTAACTTCCTCCAGTGATGGTACCGTCTACGTAGCCGATACCTTCAATCATAAAATAAAAAAAATATCTGGCGGGTCTGTCTCAACTTTGGTTTCAGATGGTCTATCTTATCCAAGTGCGGTCACATTAATTGGCGGCACTCTTTTTATCTCTGATACTGGAAACAGTGCTATCAAGAAGGTTTCAACCTCCGGTGGCAACGTTTCGACAGTCACTTCCAATCTCTCTGTCCCCGAAAAGATAACTCCTTCAGAAGATGGGCACCTGTATGTGGCCGACAGTGGCGACCATAAGGTCAAAAAGGTCAATGTCAATTCGGGTGGAGTTGAGGTTATTGCGGGCAGTGGAGCTGATGGTTATGTAGATGCTGTTGGTACCTCGGCTCAGTTCAAGAGTGTCATTGGAGTGGCTATTGATGTGGATGGTAATAAGCTTTATGTCACAGATGGTGATGGTTACACTGATACAATTAGAACTATAGATCTTTCAAGTCGCCAAGTTTCTACTTTGTCTGTTGATGAAAACATGGCCACTATCAATTATCCCAAGGGTATCGCTCTTAGGGGTGGTCATGCTTATGTAGCCAACTCTGGTATTGGCACGATTCATAAGTTCAGTAAAGCAGATGGTTCTTCGGAACATTTTGCCGGCAAAAATAGATTTGGCAACGATGATGGAGCCAAAGATAGTGTGATTTTGGGGCGGCCTTTCAAGCCAGTTTACTCTTCCAGTACCAACAAAATCTACTTGGCTCAGAACAATCAAATCAAAGAAATAGACAGAAGCAGCGGCCAAACTTCTCAAGTAATTGGCAGCGTTGTTGATGCGTATAGAGAAGGCTCGGGAGATAGAGTGCGTTTTAGCACTATCTCTGGTCTCACGGTGGATTCTGGCGGCAACAATCTGTATGTGGCGGATCACTGGAACAACAGAATCAGAAAAGTTGATCTAGGTTCCAAAGAAGCCAGTCTTGTCTCTGGAACGGGTGAAACCAATTGTTCCGGCTCGTGTAATGGCTATGCTGAAGGTAATAGAGATTCAGCCAAGTTCAATAACCCGAGTGATGTCGCTATTTCTCCGGGCAATGATTATCTTTACGTGACCGATACCTCAAACAATAGAGTCAGAAAAGTCAGAATCTCCGATGGACAAACCTGGCTTTTGGCCGGGTCAGGAGTGGCTGGTCATACTGACGGGACAGGTAGCGGAGCTCAGTTTGATAGACCTTACGGGCTGGCTATAGACGGTGGTGGTGACAATCTTTACGTTGCCGACTCCAACAATAACAAAATTAGAAAAATAGAAATATCTTCCGGTAAAGTCACTACTGTGGCTGGTTCAGGGCAGAATGGTTTCCGAGACGGGATAGGAACAGATGCGGTTTTATCTTTCCCCGAATACATCACAGTGGCTTCAAACGGCAAAGTTTTCTTCTCAGAGGTTGGTAGTCACCGGATCAAATATTTTGATCCCTCAAGCAGCACGGTTATTACTATTGCCGGTTCTGGAGATAGGGGCTTCAAGAATGGTAGTCGCTTCAACGCCAAGTTCAACAATCCCAAAGGGCTTCTAGCAGTCGACAATTCTCTCTATGTGGCAGACAATTGGAATGATTTGCTACGAGAGATTGACATTGCTGGTAACCCTCCCTATGCTGACCCCGCTCCAGAAGTAGGCTCTGTTTACCCTACCAATAAGTACAAAGTTGCGGGTAATTCTGGTGACACCAAGATGTTAGAGCTTTCTGGTAAGAATTTTAGTCATGGCGCCAAAGTTAGATTTGGCAATTATGATGTTCTGGCTACTTATGTTAAATCAAGTACTAAATTAGCGATTAAGGTTCCATTTGGTCAACTCCCTCCAGGTTGGTATAAGGTTTATGTCACCAATATTGATGGTCAAGTTGGCTCACGTGATGACGCCTTTATTGTTCTCAATGCCGACGGCTCGGTTCCGGAAAAAGTCCAGCAAGCCGCCGAGGCACAGAGTCAGTTCTTTGCCTATATTGAGTCTTTTCTTGGTGGCTATACTTTGACCGCCGGAAAATTATTTCCGGGAAGTGGAGTGAATATTATTGCTGGACTTCTGGAAGGCTTTGGTCCTCAAGTCAGAATTTTTGATAGGTCGGGCAAACTCAAAAGTCAATTTTTTGCCTTCGCCAAACATCTTCGTTCCGGAGTTAGAGTCGCTGCTTGCGATCTTGACGGTGATGGCTACAGTGAAATTATCACCGGGGCTGGCAAGGGTGGGCGTCCTCATATTAGAACCTTCAACGGTTATGGTGAGCCGGTTATTACTCCCGGTTTCTTTGCCTTAGACGGCAAATTTCAAGGCGGAGTCAATCTAGCCTGTGGCGATGTCACCGGAAACGGTAAGCCAGAAATCATTGTGGCGGCTTCCAAGGGTGGTGGACCTCACGTCACGGTTCATAAGCCTGATGGACGGGTCATTGCCAATTATATGGCCTACGGGAAAACCTTCCGGGGTGGTATCAAGTTAGGCACAGCTGATCTGGATGGAGACGGCAAAGACGAAATTGTCACAGGCCCAGAGAAAGGGGCGCCGCACGTACAATTGTTTGACGTTGGAGCTGGGAAAGTCAAAAGGCTCAACCCAGGTTTCTATGCTTTTCATCCCAATTTCCAAGGCGGTCTTTCGGTCTCGGGCGGTGATGTCACCGGAAACGGTAAAGATGAGCTGATGGTGAGTCAAAGAACAGAAGGGCAAGCTTGGGTCAAAATATATCGCGGGAAAGATCAGGTCATACTAAAAAACTTCCTCGCGTATATGGGAAGTTTTAAGGGAGGCGCGGTTGTGGCCTCTAGTGATGTTGATAATGATGGCAAAGAAGAGATTTTGACTATCCCTGGCTCTGAAGGTAGTCCGCAGGTGAGAGTTTTTGATTATGAAAGCTTATAGAATTTGGTTTTGGGTTTTTGCTCCGGTCCCTCCCCCTGCTAAGGGGGAGGCTAGGAGGGGGTTTTGGTTGAAAGATCAAGTTTTCGTTTCTTGTTACAGGGGAGAAGATTGACAAAGTTCCCAGCTAGTCATCACTAAATTTCTTGTATTCTTCATCCGGTTCCATAAGATCCTCAAGAATAGCTTCTCTCAGAAAATCCGCTTTGGTTTTTTTGGTATTATGCACCTTCCAATTTAAATATCTGTCTATCTCCTTGCTGATCCTCAGAGTGAATTTGATGTTGGGAATCTTATCCGGATCAGTCTGCCGCTTTTTTCTTTCTTGCTCATCCTTAAATTTCTCGATAATCTTTTCATGGGCGATGATGTTGCCCATGGCCAGTCCAAGTTGTTCGGCGAAGATTTTTATGAGGGAGATTTGGTCGGGGGTGAAGGAATCTTTGGCAGTGCCGACATAGAGAACGCCTTCGACTTTTCCGGAAGAGAAAATGGGGACGGTCATCATGAATTTGGTTGTAGAAACTTTTTGATAAACACCAATAAGTTTTTCACTTTTGACAAATCCTCTAGTGAAATCAACCAACCTTTTTCCGGAAAAACTTTTCTCGTATTTAGCAGTTTCTCCTATGTGGTTGATGGGATCGTCGATAGCAATTTTGATTTTAGAAAAATCATAGG
>JAHIRA010000157.1 GCA_018818905.1 Patescibacteria group bacterium
GTCAGAGACTGGTTTGTGGTCAGATAGTTTTTGAATCTGGCACCCAAATCCTTTACCACCTATGTTGCCATGAAGATTGCAGGGAAGAAGCAGAATCTTTTGAAGTTGGAGAGGAATATGTGGCTAATTTTTGCCCTGGCTGTTGCCGAAGGCTGTGACTGTTCTGTGTGGAGTTGCTGGGGCACATTGTGTCTCAGCTTTTTTTGAGATAAAATAAAAGCATATTATTTTTTACTGGAACATGATTACTATCACCGGGGCGGCCGGACATATTGGGAATGTGTTGGTTAGAAAACTTCTCAAACAAGGTGAGCAAGTTAGAGTTTTGCTTCTTCGAGGTGAAGATGACAAATCTCTAGTTGGTCTGGACGTTGAAAAAGTTTATGGCAACATTCTTGATTATGAGTCTTTAAAAAAAGCTTTCAAAGACACTGAGATTGTTTATCACCTAGCCGCTATTGTTTCTATTACCAAGAAGCAGCGTCAGTTGATGGACAAAGTCAATATTGAGGGCACAGAAAATGTGATTCGGGCGGGAAAGGAGATGAATGTCAAAAGATTGGTCTATACTAGTTCTATTCATGCCTTTGTGGAGCTAGAACGGGAAGCAGTGCTGTCAGAAAGTAATGCTGTCGATCCCGAAAAAATTGTTGGAGACTATGCCAAATCAAAAGCCGCAGCTACCTTAGAAGTTCTCAAAGCTTCCAAAGAAAGTCTCGAAACTGTGGTCGTTGCCCCCGCCGGAGTGCTGGGTCCTTATGATTTCAGGCCTTCCGAAATGGGACAGCTTTTCATTGAATATATCAATCAAACTCTTAAGGCCTATGTCGACGGAGAGTATAATTTTGTTGATGTCAGGGACGTGGTAGATGGAATGATAGCGGCCTCAAAGAAGGGTAGAAGCGGAGAGATATATTTGCTCACCGGTGAGGTTATGACTGTGCCTCAGATTATGAATATGCTTCAAGAGGTAACAGGTATTACCAAGCCCAAATGGAAATTACCACTGTGGTTTGCCTATATCACCACTCCCCTGGCGATGCTTTATTACAAAATCAAAAAAACACGACCGCTTTTTACTCAATACTCAATTTATACCCTGACCACCAATTCTCGAGCTGATAATGGCAAGGCCAGAAGAGAGCTTGGATTTTCTCCTCGACCTCTCAAAAATTCAGTTATTGATACTACAAAGTGGCTTGAGAAAGAAGGGATGGTTAAGATCAAAAAGAAATGAACAAATCTATTTAATCTATTATAGATGCCTCAAGAAACCGGTTTATCGTCTGGTGGCGAGCTTGAAAGACAACAAGAAACAGAAGAGAACTCATTAGAGATTTACAAATGGTGGGAAGAGTCTTTTGATGCTGACAAATTTTTTGATTCGGTGGTTAGAAACTATCGTCAAGATCTCAATATGATGGATGAGGAGTGGGCGAGATCATTATCAAGACCAGATCTAAGAAAAACCTATAAGAAAGCTGAAGAGGTAGTTGATTCTGACAGTAATGATTCTAATATCAGTCAGAGAGATATGTTTGAGGCAATGCTTAACGCTCAGCTAAGTGTTTTGATAGAGAAAGTTACAGTTAGTATTGTGGAAGAAAAGCCCATGACTATCAAAGAATTTGGCCATTTTCTTGAAGATATAGTGATTAAACCAGAAACAAGAGAAGGGTTTTTAAACAGATATACTACCGTTTTAGAAAGAATAGATGAAAGCCAAGAAATTGTTTCAAGAGAAGAAAAAATTGAGGACATCTTAAAAAGGTATCAAGAGAATAATCAAAGAGATGAATTAGCAAGAACAATTTTGTCTTTTGAAGAAATTAGGAAACTTCATCAAGAAGGTAAAATAGCCAATAAGCCTGAGGACTTCTTTGTGACCAAAAAGGGATCTTTGGATGACATCATTTTTATTTTCCCTGGGGACCGCTATAAAGTCACGGATCAAGAAGTGATTGAAACTCTACCAAAAGGTACTTACAAAGTCACATACCATAATCCAAACGAGTCGTCAGAGTTCTTGAAGACTCGAACGGTTGATGATGTTGACCAGATTCCTCATGGTTGTCAAATGGGGACTGCGACTTTTTCTTTTCCTCTTTTTGATTCCGGGAATGATGCTAGTCTTGACAATAGACCAGATACAAATGGGAGAAGAAGAATTGATGTTCGGTTGCCAGTATTTAAGAAATCATTTGAGGAAGAGGAGACGGTTGCAAAGGGATATCAGTTGGAAGATAATCTCAAGCATGAATTGAGGCATCACGTTTTTCGTTTTTTGTTTCCAGACAAGATGGCAACAGAGGCAAAGCTTTTCCCAAAATCTACAGATAGCAGTGATAGTCTCAAAGATTATATTTCTTGGCTTGAAATTACAATTATTGATGAGATAGTCGCAGGCTTTACTAATGCTCGACCCGAGTCAGTGTATTCTAGTAACAGGTATATTGGTAATATTTTAGAGGTAATTGACTATACAAGTAGAGATAAAGGCAATGAAGAAAAGGACAAGTACAAAAAAGCGGCCAATGAGGTAGTAGACAGGTGGCAGCCGCTTTTTTCAAAAATAGAAGAATTGAGAAAAAAAATTGGTGAACCAGTAGAAGGCAAGGAAGAGGTATATTTAGTTGACTGGGAGAATTATCGGGATCTTCAAATGCTGAGTTATCATTTTATCTCAACAGCCAGAACGCCAGAAGAAATGGAAAAAA
>JAHIRA010000158.1 GCA_018818905.1 Patescibacteria group bacterium
AAGAATAATTCCAAAAGCCGCAGCGCTAAGATGCGTGTGGCCATAAAAAAATAGCATGGCGCGATATCTAACTCTAACAAAATCAAAAAGCTCCAAACGTGGAGTAAGAAAGAGCAGTTTTGGCCAATCGGTCAAGACCGGTCCTGTTACTCTCGTGATTGCTACGATTGCGCTTTTTTGCTTGCTTAGTTTTTTCTTTCTAGCCCAAGTTTTCCAGTCTTCTACCAAAGGGTATGAAGTTTCAGAACTGGAAAAAAGAATAGAAGACCTAGATGATGAAAACCAAAAGCTAGAAATTCAAGCTGCCGAATTAAAATCACTTGATAATATTGAACGTTCAGTTGAAGAAATCAACATGGTTCCGGTTCAAGACGTTGTTTACCTAGAAGCCTCAACCGATACGGTTGTGGCCGCAAGATGAGACTAGAAAGCCCTGTCATAGTTTTTTGTTTCTTGAAATGAAATTCTTTGTCAGGGCTTTGTGTATCAAAAAGTCCTACTAGTAATGACAAGTAGCAATTGGTTCTGTGAGTCCAAGGTGGTTCTCTGACCTGCGGGTCAGATCAACCCGCAAGTACAATGAGATCCAAAGACAGAAAGTGTTGAGCCAATTTTTATCTTGTCATAAACTAATAGGACCACTTCTATTCTAACATATATTTCTTGATTCGAAAAATAATTTCTATGGAAAGAAAAAGATACTCTTATCAAAAAAGAAAGAAAGCAGAAACTAAGCTTGGGAAAAAAAGTGATCTCAGGCTGCAGTCACTCATGGTTGTTACCGTGCTGGTGGTGATAGTTGTCTTTTTTAAGTTATTTGATATTCAAATTCTCAAGAATCAGTATTACAGTGCTTTGGCTTCTGATCAGCATCAGATTTACGAAGATTTGGTCCCACATCGGGGTACGGTTTACATCGAGGATCGTTTTTCAAAAACAATTAATCCTCTGGTGGTCAACAAGAAAATGTATCTCATCTATGCGGTCCCAAAACAGATCGAAGATCCCTTGGAGGCTGCCAGAGATCTATCTTCAATTCTAGAAGTACCTGAGTCAGAGCTTTATGAAAGACTTTCCAAAGAAGATGATGCCTACGAGCCGCTCAAGAAGGAAGTGCCAGAAGACAGAAGAAATGAAATTGTTGAAAAAAACATCAAAGGGATTCATTCACAACCTCAAGAAGTTCGCTACTACACTGAAAACGAATTTGCTTCACATATCTTGGGCTTTGTTGGTTTTGATGGTGAAGAAAAAAAAGGCCGTTACGGGATTGAAGGTTTCTACGAAGATCAGCTTTCTGGCGAGAGAGGCTTTTTGGCTGCCGAAAAAGATGCCCTGGGCCGGTTTGTTGTGGGTGGAGAAAAGCTTTACTCTGAGGCTCAAGATGGCGATAGCATGGTTTTGACTATTGATCGGGTGATGCAGTATAAGGTAGAGAAAATTCTCAAGGAGGCAGTGGAAGAGTTCGGGGCCGAGAAAGGAAGCATTATTCTCATGAATCCCCAGAATGGCGAGATGATTGCCCTGGCCAACTATCCTAGTTTTAATCCCAATGAGTACTCAAAGGTAGAAGACGTAGATGTTTTCACCAATTCTGCTATTTATGATTTGTATGAGCCAGGATCGGCTTTCAAGCCGATCATTATGGCTTCTGCCATAAATCTTGGCCTAGTATCGCCGCACACGGTTTTTGATGACAGCGGTTCTCTTAAAGTTGATAAATTTACTATTCACAATTCTGACTTTGCGGCTAACGGTAAAATAACCATGACTCAAGTTCTAGAGAAATCAAGCAATATTGGCATGGCTTATGTTGGTGAAATGTTGGGTGAAGAAAGGATTCATCAGTATCTGGAAAGATTTGGTTTCTTGGATTTTACCGGCATAGATCTTGATTCTGAAGCCACGACCGATGTTCCACCTCCTAGAAAATGGTCCACAGTTGATTATGCTACTATTTCCTTTGGCCAGGGAATTGCCATTACTCCGATGAGGCTGGTGAATGCGACGGCAGCTTTAGCCAATGGTGGAAATATGGTCAAGCCTCATCTCGTGAAAAAATTAATTCATGCTGATGGCTCAGAAGAAGTTATTGACACCAGTTTCCAAAGACAAGCCGTTTCCTCTTCTACCGCTGACACGGTGACAGCGATGCTGGTGAGTGTTGTTGAAAATGGTCTTGGAGCTCCGGCCAAAGTACCAGGCTACAAAATCGCTGGCAAGACCGGAACAGCTCAGGTGGCGGCCAAAGGCAAGAAGGGTTATGATCCAGATCAGAAAATTACTTCATTTATTGGTTATGGTCCGGTAGAAGATCCACAGTTTGTGATGCTAGTGAAGTTCAACAACCCGGGTGGAGATGTTTGGGGCGCTAATACAGCCGCGCCTGTGTTCAAGAGAGTAGCTGAAGAATTCTTTACTTATTATCAAATTCCGCCCACGGAATCTGTGTCAAAATAAGCTTATTGCCCATGTTACCCGAAAAACTTGGTCGCAAAATTCTCAAGAAACATCAGCCCAAAGTAGTGCTGATTATTGGTGATGCCAGAAAATCAAAAACGCAAAGTCTGTGCCAGAACATTTTGTCAAAAAAGTTTGAGGTTAGAAGCAATGATTACTCCGCGGGGGACAACTATCAAAATGTCCTCAAAACTGTTCTTGGCGTCAAGTCCAATCATTCTTCTGGTTTGCTTAGAAAAGGTCTCAAGACTTATTTTGGCAGTCGTCAATATCCTGATATTTTGCTACTTAATCTCTGGCTCAAAAGGCCAGGAGAGACCAAAAAAGTGCTTGATTTTTTTGGTCAGGTAGATTTGGTGTTGCTAACTTCTGTTTTGGAAAGTCCAGATTACAAAAATAACTTCAAAAGCGATAGATCATTCCAGAAAGAAGTCAAAGAAATTCTGGGAGAAAAAAATAAGGTCAAGCTTTTTGCTATCAATAGTGATGATGAGCGTCTCAAGAAAACTCTCAACAGATTCAAAGGGGAATCAGTTCGGATTGGTCTGGATCAAAGCTCTTCTTTCAAAATGGAAGGTTTGTCGATGGGTACTGAAGGTATTAAGGGCGCTAGTTTCAAGCTCAACTACGACAATAGTCATATTCCCATCAGAATTCCTTGGGCCTCAACTGTCGATGATGTCTACAGTTCTCTCTTTTCGGCTTATGTTGGGGTTTATTTTGGTCTCAACTTAGTTCAAATTTCAAGAGATATTGAGATAGCTGATTTTCAAAAAAAGGAGCAAAAATAGATTGATTTCCTAGCAAAAATTGGGTAAAATTTAAATAGACTTATTGATATTGCTTCCTCGTTTGGACGCCGGGTTTGATTTACCTGTCCAAAAGCGAGTTTTTGTGGTATTCAACAATTTCTTGAAGTATACGTAAAGCTCCCATCGTCTAGTGGACTAGGACACTGGGTTCTCATCCCAGAAACAGGGGTTCAATTCCCCTTGGGAGTACCAACAGAAAAATTTCTATCTAAATATACAGCACTTTTTTTTCATCAGAAACGAAATTTTCAAAAACAAATGAAGCGAGGGATTGAAAAACATAATATTAGTCAGTGGGGAAGCAGGTTAATTGTGGCTGTAGCGCTTTTAGCAGCTTCTTTTTTTGTGGCTCGCGTGTCTATAGCGGTTTATACCTATACTTATGCCATGACGGGTGGATTTGGCGATGCCCTAAATACAGAGATTCACGCCATGTACGAGTGGAATGATAATCTTTATGCTTGTACTTCAAATTCAGGTGGGGCAGAGCTGTGGCGAGCCTCAAGCGATGTTACTAGCTGGACAGAAGTTGGGTCTCCCGGTGGTAGTAATTGGGATGTGAATAATACTCACTGTAAAGATATTGAAGTTTTTGGGAGTTATTTGTATGTCTCGCTTGGCAAAGAAGTTCAGAATGGAGAACTATGGAGAACCCAAAATGGGACAACCTGGCAACAAGTTGGGGGCGATGGTTTTGGAGACGCCAACAACAAGAGAATTGGCGAGTTAGAAGCTTTTGGCAGTTATCTGTATGCCTCAACCGTCAATGACAATGGGATGCAGATGTTTCGCTCATCAGACGGGACGACATGGAATCAGGTAGCAGCTGGCACTTGGGATGCCAATAACGACTATTCCAACGCCATGCTTGAATTCAATGGTTATTTGTATGCCGGGACCTATAATTTGCTGACGGGAGCGGAATTGTGGCGGACTCAAAATGGAACAGTTTGGGCTCAGGTAAACACGGATGGGTTTGGCGATGCTGCTCAGGTTGATATTCCGGCACTTGCAGAATACAAGAGCTATCTGTATGTAGGCACGGAAAGAACAGGAGGGGCAGAATTATGGCGGACTTTGACCGGTGATAATCAGGCTAGTTTTGCCAAGGTAATTTCTGACGGTAACCCGCTAGGCGGTGGGGCTGTGGTCGGTCGATACATATTTCAAGATCTTTTGGTCAGAAATGATCTTCTCTTACTTTCTGCCAAATATGTCTTTCAGGGTGAGGATTTTTATTCGACTAACGATGGAACTACATACACTCTTCAAAATACTGAAGGCTTTGGGGACAGCAACAATCAAGATGTCAATTCAAGTATAAATTACAGAAACATTTCACTTCTGGCTCTTCAACCGTCAGTAGCTGGAGGAGCTAGAATTAATTATCCCAGTTTTGCGCCCACTGTCTCAAATGTCACGGCCGTTCAAAGAACAGATGGCAGTGGCATTGTCGACATCAGCTTTGATACGGTCACCGATGACTTGGCCTCGGAAACTGAGGCCAGAGTTGAGTACAATGTTGGTGGGGGAAATACCAAAGCAACTCTAAGTACCGATGACGCCAACACGACAGCAGATAATGGCGGTGATCCCAAAGTCAACAACTCTAACGATAATCAAGTTGGTAATTCTACTGGCTATATCACCACAGCCAATGGCAGTAATGGAATTAGTACAGTTTGGAACTCCAAAACAGATGCCAACAGAACCGAGACCAGCACGGCCCAGATAAGAACTAGAGGCTTCTCTGGAACTGATGGCAGCTATTCTTCATCGGCCAATTTTATTCTAGACAATTTACCTCCGGCCACACCCACAATTAACGCTTACACCAACAAAACAGAACAGGGAACAATTACTTTAAACGGCAACAAAGATGCCAATTCTTCTATCTTCATCAACGGTACCCAAGAAGTGTCCATAGATGCGGGGACGACCTGGCAGGCGACAGTCAATCTCAGTAATGGAGTTAATATTTTCAATATCACCTCCAAGGACGCCTATGGCAACGAGAGCCCGGCCGCCATTGCGACCGTTGATCGAGATGCTTCTGCCCCAGTGACCACAGCGATTCCAGCTTCAGGAGCTTATAGTCGATCTTTGGCTGTTGCTTTGGGAGCCAATGAACCCGCTACGACCTATTACACTACTGACGGCAGTACTCCAACATCTAATTCTGCTGTTTATCAAAATCCAATTGTTATCAAAAAAGAAGGGCAGACGACGCTCAAGTTTTTCTCGGTTGACAGATATGGTTTTACCGAGAGCGTGAAGACAGAGACGTACCACATTGATTTGATAGCTCCAGTGACAACTGCTTCTCCACGAGGAGGAACTTACCAAAACGCCCAACAAGTGACTTTGACTTGCCAAGATAGTGTTGGGGGGAGTGGTTGTGCCGAGATATATTTCACAGTTGACGGTAGCAATCCAACCGTTAATTCAAACAGGTATACTGGGCCAATAGACATCAAGCAAAGTGCAGCTCTTAAGTTTTTTGCCGTTGATCAGGCTTCCAATCAAGAGAGTATTCGAACAGAGCATTATGCCATCACTTCCAATGGTCCGGCGGTGGTTGTTAGCAAGAAAGTCAAAACTAGCTCAGGCACAAACGACGTCAGACCTGGAGAGGTGATTACTTATCAAGTTGTCTATCAGAATCAAGGGCAAAATGACGCCTTTGGTTTGTTTTTATTAGATAGCCTTCCACAATATTCTTCTTATGTTGCCGGGACGCTTTATGTTGACGGGAGGAAGCAAACAGACAGAAGAGACGCTGATGCGGGTGATTACAATATTAGCAATCGGGGAGCCATCACCGTTGATGTGGGAACCCTTAGGAGTGGACAGCAAGGTAGCTTTGGTTTTCAAGTTCGGGTTGCTCAGACTGCTAGGGGCGGGAGTTATGTTGTCAACAGAGCTTCCGGAGCTTATAATCCATGGAATATTGCTGTCTCATCCAATCAAACTAGAAATCAAATAAAAGCTTCTGGTCTAATTGCTGGAACGGTCTTCAATGATTTTAGCCGCAATGGTCTGAAAGAATCTACTGAGGCTGGTTTGTCTAAGGCTCAGGTCAAAGTCTATGAAGACCAAAATAATAATGGCAGCATAGATCAGCAAGATGTTTTGATTTATGCAGGACAGACAGGTTCAAGTGGTGACTATCAGGTTTCTCAATTGTCGGCTGGGAGTTATTTGGTCTATATAGATAGAAATAGTCTCCCTTTTAGTTTCTTCTTAACATCCGGTGCTAACCCTAGACGAGTTGTCCTAACAACAAGCCAACAACAATATCGAAATATTAATTTTGCTTTTGCCAGAAATCTTTTTGTTACCCAAACTACTTCACCAACTTCCTCTACCGGTGGTCCATCAGGCACACCTGAGCCGAGCGAGCCTATAGCTCCTCCGGTTGAACCGGACAAGAAACCAGTCGATAAGAAAGACGAGCCGAAACCCATAGACAAAAAGAATGAACCGGTAGAAAAGAAGGATCAAATAGAACCTATCAAAGAAGAAGTTCAAGCCAGAGACATTCCTTTCCTAAGTAGTCTTTGGAACAACAAAGATGTGCAATTCTTGAACAATTTTGTAGCGGCCCCTGCCGTGATGATACTGGCCTTAGGTAATCTCTTGGGCGCTGTTTCGGCTGGTGGGACTTTGTGGCCCTATCTCAGATACTTGTCCCAAGTGTTTACAGAGCCATTTAGGTATTTTGGTTTCAAAGGCAGAAAACGTTGGGGAACAGTTTATAATTCTTTCACCGGTGAGCCCCTAGATTTGGCCATTGTTCGTTTATACGATACTAGAAGCAAAAAACTTCTAGAATCATTTGTGACCGATAGTATTGGCCGTTACTATTTCTTGGCCGAAAAGGATCGGGAGTATTATCTTGAAGTTAAGCGTTCTGGATTTAGTTTTCCTTCTAGAAACCCTTCACTCAAAATTAAGGGTAGGCCTTATGTTGGTGGAACAATTCTGGCCACTGCCAAAGGAGAGCTCAAAAAAGAGAATCAGGGGATTGTGTCAGAAAATATTCCTATAGACCCTGCTGAAGGAGTAACTTTCTTGGATGACAATTATAGGAAACCTATCGAGACTTCCATTAGAAGTGCCCAAGATGTTGCGGGCA
>JAHIRA010000159.1 GCA_018818905.1 Patescibacteria group bacterium
ACGCCTTTGTTTCTGCTGGAGTGGGTTACGGTGGTTCTTGCTTCCCTAAAGACGTTCAGGCCTTGATTAGAATTGCAGATAGGGCTAAGTTTGATTTTGGGATTCTTAAGCAAGCTGAAGAAGTAAATAAAGAGCAAAAGAAATTGGCTGTCAAAGGGGCCAAGAAGCTTCTTAAGACTCTTAAGGGCAAGAAAGTTGCTATCTGGGGCTTGGCTTTTAAGCCCAAGACAGATGATCTTAGAGAGGCTGTTTCTTTGACCGTAGTCAAAAGTTTGGTTAGAAGTGGAGCCAAAGTCAAAGCTTATGATCCTGTAGCTATGACAGATGCTGAAGGAGAATTGCCCAAAATTCAGTACGCCAAGACTGCTTTTGAAGCTGTCAAAAATGCTGATGCACTAATAGTTCTGACTGAATGGGACGAATTTAAGCAGGTTGATCTAAAGAGACTCAAAAAAGAATTAAAAAGTCCCAATGTCTTTGATGGTCGAAATATCTACGATCCAGAAGAAATGAAAGAGCTAGGATTCAATTATATAAGTGTTGGCAGAAAATGAGAATTCTTGTTACCGGAGCAGCTGGTTTTATAGGCAGTCATATCTCTGAAACCCTCCTGGCTAGGGGAGACGAAGTGATTGGGGTTGATAATTTCTGTGATTATTACGACCCGCTGATTAAAGAGAATAATATCAGTGATTTTGAAAATAATAAGTATTTTCGATTGTACCGAGCAGATATTGATAGTTATCCGGTTATGAATCATATTTTCAACAAAGAAAAGCCACAGAAGGTTATTCATCTTGCTGCTAGGGCTGGGGTAAGAGCTTCAATTCAAGAACCGCTATTGTTTTCTCAGGTCAATAACGTGGGTACTTCAAATTTATTGGAACTTTCACATCAACATGGAGTTGAGAACTTTGTTTTCTCTTCCTCCTCTTCTGTTTATGGCAATAACGAGAAAATCCCCTTTGCCGAAGAAGACAATGTTGATTATCCCATCTCTCCTTACGCCGCAACAAAGAAAGCAGGAGAGCTTTTGTGCCACGTCTATAGCCATTTGCACGATTTGCCATGTACCTGCTTGAGATTGTTTACCGTTTATGGTCCCAAAGGGCGTCCGGATATGGCTCCATACAAATTTGTTAAGGCTGTTTTTGAGGAACAGAAATTAACCAAGTATGGTGATGGGACAATGAGGCGCGACTATACTTTTGTAGATGATATTACCAAAGGTATAATTTCGGCTCTGGATCATGAGTACAAATTTGAGATTATTAATCTAGGTAATTCTGATCCGGTTGAGCTCAATGACTTTATTGCTATCGTTGAATCTTTGGTCGGCAAGAAGGCCAAAATAGAGACTCTACCAGTGCCTCCCGGCGACGTTAAGGTGACTTATGCAGATATAAATAAGGCCAAAAAGCTTCTGGATTATCAACCCACAACCTCATTTGACGCTGGGATGGATAAATTTGTCTCTTGGTTTGGCTCCAAGGCAGTCTAGAAAACAACAAAAAGTTACCAAAAAATAAAAACAGACAATTGTTTAAGTGGCTGACAACAATTGATCGCTTCAGAAAATACGCGATAGTCATGGTCGTTTTGACGACCATTTATTTGGTTTGGTTGGTTTGGGCCCCCAAGGGGATTCTCGGAGCTGCTTTTACTATCCTGGAATTTTTCATGCACGCTATGGTTTTTATGTTTGTGATTACCAACTGGACCAGGAGGTATGCAGTTACCGGAGGCGGGTATTCGATGAGAACAATTGTTGATGTTTTTATCTCTACTATTAATGAGCCTATTGAAGTCATTGAGCGAACCGTTAAGAGTGCCACAAAAATAAACCACCCCAATACCAGAGTTTATATTCTGGACGATGGTTGTCGTGATGAGGTTAAAGAGCTGTGCGACAAGTATAGGGTCAACTATTTGAGCCGAGGTGAAGACAATATCAAGGACAAGCCATACAAGGCGGCCAATATGAACTACGCCTTTGAACGTACTTATGGTCAGTATATCCTCGCCCTGGACGCAGATCAAAAAGTTAGCCCTTCGATATTTGATGATGTACTAGGACATTTCAAAGACAGACACGCTGGTTACGTAACCACAAGACAACGCTTTGAGGTTGATAAAAATGACTTCAATCACGATTATCTTTTTTACGAGTACATGCAGGCAGGCAAAGCCTCTTCATTTTCTCCAGTTAGTACAGGCTCAGGAGTTGTATACAGAAGGAGCGCCCTGGATGATATTGGAGGATTTCAAGAGTGGAATATTGTTGAGGACCTCTATACTTCTGTTGTGCTTAACGAGTATGGTTATAAAGGCATTTATGTGGCTCAGGCTTATACTATTGGTCTAGCACCGAAGCGGCTCAAGAATATTTATAAGCAAAGAGGAATTTGGGCACAAGACAGTCTGAGGCTTCTATTTTTTAAAAACCCTCTTTTTAACACCAAGCTGAGCGTTTTACAGAAAATAACCTACTTTGAAGTGGGTTATATCTATCTAGTTTGTGGCATTTTTATTCCTGGGATTTTTATTCTAGACATTTATTCTTTGCTTTGGAATGAGCCTATCTTGAAGGTTGGTTTGTCCTATCTTCTCTTCAAACTTCCTTCATTTTTCTTTATTTTGTACGTTTACAATTTAATGAGTCGTGGCTCAGCCTCAACTTCTATGTGGACGGCTTTGTTTCCTGTTTATTCTCGAGCTACTCTCAGAGCCATGTTTTATAAGAAGCCAAAATATAAACCTACTCCCAAGAAAGAAAGCAAGAGAAAAATTAAAGACATTCCTTATGTTGTGCCGCATCTTGTCTTGATTGGCCTTTCTATTTTTGCTTTGGCCTATAATTTCTTGACCTATGATATAAACATGCTTCTGCTTGTGAAGCTGACCTGGATTATTTTGCTTTTTATAATTAT
>JAHIRA010000160.1 GCA_018818905.1 Patescibacteria group bacterium
CTAGCATACCCATAAGGAACTGGACAGAGATCGCGTTAACTTTCGATTCCACACTGGCAGAACTTAAGATTTACCTTAATGGTAAATTAGAGAACAAGGCAAACAACACGTTATGTATCTCGACTTTGCCGGCAGGAAAAAAGTTTTTTGTGGGATGGAACAACAACTCAAGCCATCCGAAGCTAGAAGCTTTATATGATGGCATCATCATGCTCTCTATCCCCCGAAACTCGGTCGAGATTTTAGCAGACTACACCAACCGCAGCCGCTAAAACATTTCACTTCTGTTCATTTGCAGGACTGACACAAGTCAGTCCTTTTTTTGTCCTCAGTTTTCATTTGCCCTATACATTAAGTTATAATAGAATGAAGTATAGTTCAAAAAAATATAAAAACTACCGATGGCTTACATTCTGATGGCCATAAATATTGTCCTGATGTCGATTGGCCAGCTTTTTTTCAAACAGGCCTCAATCCATTTTTCAAATCACAGCGACCTTCACCCAGTCCTTAGGTATGCTTACAATCCCTGGTTTTATGCTGCTATTGCCTTTTTTGCAGTTTCGACATTTCTCTGGATCAAAATCTTAACCATGGTGAAACTCTCAGTCGCCTACCCTCTGCTCAGCATCTCATATATTTTGATTATAATTGGTGCCTATTTCTTATTCGGTGAAAAGGTTTCATTTGTGAACATTGCTGGGATTTTTCTTATTATGCTTGGTGTTTCATTGGTAACTCTTAAATAAACTACATGGCAAAACAAGTACTGGTTACAGGATCAGGAGGGTTGATTGGCTCAGAAGCGGTTCGATTCTTTGCAGAAAGAGACTTTGAAGTTGTTGGCATCGACAATGATATGAGAAAGTACTTCTTTGGAGAGGAGGCAAGTACAAAATGGAACAGTGATCAGCTTAACATCACATACAAAAACTTTACCCCCTACCCAGCTGACGTTAGGAATAACGACGAGATTGAAGAAATATTTAAAAAATACAAATTTGACCTTATCATTCATACGGCTGCCCAGCCTTCTCACGATTGGGCTGCCAAGGAACCATTCACAGATTTTACTGTCAATGCCAACGGGACACTAGTTCTTCTTGAAAACTTTAGAAAACACGCTTCCGATGGCATTTTTATTTTCACCTCAACAAACAAGGTTTACGGAGACACTCCAAACAGACTCCCTCTTGTTGAGCTCGAAAAAAGATACGAGGTCTCAAAGGACCATCCTTTCCATGAAGAAGGAATAGATGAGTCCATGACTATAGACGACTCAAAACACAGCATCTTTGGCGCTTCTAAGGTTGCCGCTGATGTTATGGTTCAAGAATATGGTCGTTATTTCGAACTAAAAACTGCTACCTTCCGTGGTGGCTGCTTGACTGGTCCAGCTCACAGCGGAGCCGAACTTCATGGTTTTCTTGCATATCTTGTTAAGTGTATTGCTACAGGAAGAAAATACACGATTTTTGGATATAAGGGCAAACAAGTTAGAGACAACATTCACTCTTATGATTTGGTAAATTCGTTCTGGCACTTCTATCAAAATCCTCGCATCGCAGAGGTATACAATATGGGTGGATCGAGATATTCAAATGTTTCAATGCTAGAAGCTATTGAGAAAATCGAGACCATTCTTGATAAAAAAGCCAACTACGAATACAGTGACGAGAACAGAAGTGGTGATCATATGTGGTATGTCAGTGACGTTTCCAAGTTCAAGGATCACTACCCAGACTGGGAATTCAAATACAATGTCGATGATATTTTGGAGCAAATTTGCGAAAAAGGTCACTTCTAAATAGTCTATTATGAAATACAAAAACATCCTCATAACTGGAGGAGCTGGTTTTGTTGGTTCAAATTTGGCCCTCAAACTTAGAAAGAAATATCCAGACACAAGCATATCTGTGCTTGATAATCTCAAAAGAAGAGGCTCTGAGCTCAATATTCCCAGACTCAAAGACAATAATGTTGAGTTTATTCATGGTGACATCAGGAACACAGAGGATTTTGAAGAAATTGACTCTATTGATCTTCTCCTAGAATGCTCTGCTGAACCCTCTGTACTGGCTGGCATTGACTCCTCTCCTTCTTATCTAGTTAACACCAATCTAGTCGGAACTATAAACTGTCTAGAATTTGCCAGAAAAAATAAGTCAGCTTTTGTTTTTTTGTCCACGAGCCGAGTCTACCCTATTGACACCATTAATAACCTTGACTACATAGAAGAAGATAATCGCTTCAATCTCGCTAATGAACAGAATGTTGCCGGAGCTTCAAGGCATGGTATATCTGAAGACTTCCCCTTGGAAGAGGCTAGATCTCTCTATGGATCAACAAAGCTTTGCTCAGAAATGATCCTGCAAGAATATATGTATTCTTATGGGCTCAAGGGAATAATCAATCGATGTGGCGTTATTACCGGTCCTTGGCAAATGGGCAAAGTTGATCAAGGCGTCTTTGTTTTATGGGTTGCCAGGCACATTTATGGAGGTCAACTCTCATACATCGGATACGGTGGTGAAGGCAAACAGGTTAGAGACTTCATTCATATCGATGATCTATTTGACATCCTTGACATTCAGCTACAAGACATTGATCAGTTCAGCACTGGAGTCTACAATATAG
>JAHIRA010000161.1 GCA_018818905.1 Patescibacteria group bacterium
ATCAAGGAACTTGAACATAACTCAAGCAAAAATAACCCAGAAACAAAAAATAATTTGACAAAACCGCTCAAACCATCTATTTTATGTACGTAACACTTAAAATTTATTCTTTCTAGATATGTCACAAAAAGCCCTCGTCATTGTTGAGTCCCCTACCAAGGCCAAGACTATTAGCCGATTTTTGCCCAAGAGCTACTTGGTCAAGTCTTCGTATGGTCACGTCAGAGACTTGCCCAAAAGTAAGTTTGGTATTGATGTCGACAAAGAATTTGAGCCTAGCTATGAGGTTCCAGCCAAGGTCAAAAAAAGAGTTAGCGAGCTCAGAAAAGATGCCAAGAATGTTGATGAAATCATTCTAGCCACTGATGAAGACCGCGAAGGAGAAGCCATTGCTTTTCATTTGGCTCATCTGCTAAAAATTGACCCCAACAAAACCAAGCGTATTGTTTTTCACGAAATCACTAAGAACGCTATCAATCAGGCTATAGAGAACCCACGCCATATTAATATGAATTTGGTTGACGCTCAGCAAGCCAGAAGAGTTCTTGATAGAATTGTTGGCTACAAACTTTCACCATTTTTGTGGAAAAAAATACGCTATGGTCTTTCTGCTGGACGGGTTCAGTCTATCGCTGTCAGGCTTGTGGCTGAACGTGAGAGAGAAAGAGACGCATTCAAGGCCGAAGAATACTGGACTCTTGAAGCTGATTTTTCGAAAGACAAAGCTTCCGATATCTTTAGTGCCAAGCTAGTTAAGAAGGATGATAAGGTTCTAAAGAAACTATCTATCTCCAACAAAAAAGAAGCTCAAGATATTTTTGATGATCTTGAAAAGGGCAATTATGTAGTCGAGAGCATTGAGAAGAAAGAGAAGAAACGCACTCCTCCCCCACCATTTACCACAAGCACGCTACAACAAAATGCTTCGCATCAACTTGGTTTCACCGCCAAAAAAACTATGATGCTAGCCCAGAGACTTTATGAAGGACTCAAGACTAAAGATGGTCAGGTGGGTCTTATTACCTATATGAGAACAGACTCATTCAACCTTTCCAAAGAAGCTCTGAGCGAGGTTCAGAAAGTCATTGCTGATAAGTTTGGCCAGGAATACACCTTAGACAGTCCCAGATACTACAAGAAGAAATCCAAAAATGCACAAGAAGCTCACGAAGCCATTAGGCCAACTTCACTCGGCAGAACCCCAGCCAGCCTCAGTCAAGATCTGGACAAAGACTTGCTCAGACTTTATAGTTTGATCTGGAAAAGAACTATGGCTTGCCAGATGAAAGAAGCTCTCTTGGATTCAACTAAAGTTGATATTAAAACTGAATTAGACAAAGATAGAAGCTACACTTTCCGCGCCAACGGCAACATCGTCAAATTCTCTGGCTTCACCCAGGTTTATATGGAAGGACAAGAAGATGGAGCTACTTATTTTGAAGAAAACATCTTGCCAGAACTTGAGGAAGATGAAAAATTAAAGCTAGAGAAACTCAGCCAAGATCAACACTTCACCGAACCACCTCCTCGCTACACTGAAGCAACCTTGGTCAAGGCCTTGGAAGAAAACGGCGTTGGCCGTCCCTCTACTTATGCGCCAACCATCAACACTATTCAAGCCAGAGGTTATGTAGAAAAAGAAGAGAAGAAATTCAAACCCACAGAAACTGGTCTTTTGGTAAACGACTTGCTAGTCGCCCACTTCCCCGGGACCAGTGACTACAAGTTTACAGCTACCCTAGAAGAAGACTTGGACAAAATTGCTCGTGATGAGAAGCAATGGGTTCCAGTCATCAAAGAATTCTACATCCCATTCATGGATAACCTCAAGAAGAAAGATAAAGAAATAGACAAAAAGGATTTAACCGAAGAAAAGACTGACGAAAAATGCGAGAAATGCGATAGTGGAATGATTATCAAAATGGGGCGCTTTGGAAAATTTATGGCTTGCTCCAATTACCCCGACTGCAAGAATACCAAACCCCTCGGTGATGAAAAAAAGCAACAAGAAGAATTTTCCGATGTCAAATGTGACAAGTGCAATTCTCAGATGGTTGTCAAAAGAAGTCGCTTTGGTCCTTTCTTGGGCTGTTCTAACTACCCAGACTGCAAAAACATTCAAAAAATAGAAAAGAAAACTGGTGTCAAATGTCCAGAATGCGACCAAGGAGAAATCGTTGAAAAAAAATCAAAGAAAGGTCGCATCTTCTTTGCCTGCAATGCCTATCCAAAATGTAAGTATGCAATGTGGCAAAAACCTACCGGCGAGAAATGCCCAGATTGCAAAAGTCTCTTGTCTTTTGCCGCTAAAAAGAAGATTCGCTGTTCAAATAAAGAATGCGGATTTGAAAAAGAAAGCCATGATTAAATAATCAACTCCTATGATTGGTGGTGATCTCCTAAAAACTGTTGATTCCTATATGAAGCCTGAAGAAGCCTTAAAGGTGAAAGAGGCTTTATTTTTTGCCAGCAGATGTCATGCTGGACAGAAAAGAAAAACAGGTGAGATCTTTGTTTATCACCCTGTCTCGGTGGCCCTCCCCCTAGCTAAACTAAAATTTGATTACGAAACCATCTGCGCCGCCCTTCTACACGATGTCAGTGAAGATGCCTGTGTCAGTGAAAAAGAAATAGAAAAGAAGTTTGGTAAAACCATTGCCGGGCTAGTTAACGGTCTGACCAAGCTTTCAAAGATTCATTTCAAAGATCATATGGAAGAGTATTCTGTAGAGAATCTGAGAAAGATGTTTCTAGCCATGGCTCAGGACGTCAGAGTGGTGATCATAAAACTTTCCGATAGACTTCATAATTTGCAAACTCTTGAAGGGCATAAATCTTTCAAGCAAAGGCAAATAATAGCCAAAGAAAGCCTAGATATCTATGCTCCTTTAGCTTCAAGATTGGGCATGGGTTGGCTTAAAGGTTCAATTGAAGACCTAGCTTTCCCTCATCTCAAACCCAAGGAATACAAATGGACCAGAAATATACTTGAAGAAACCATCCCGGCTAAGGAAGTTTTCTTGGTCAAATTTCAAAAAGAAGTCAAAAAGAAAATTCTCGAAAACAATATTGAAATTGTTGAGATTCATGGTCGCGTTAAAAGATTATTTAGTCTGTACAAAAAGCTTCAACGCTACGACAAAAATATCAATCGTATTTATGATTTAGTAGCTATCAGGATTATTGTTCCTAGCGTGTCAGACTGTTACAAAGCTTTGGGCATCGTCCATGAAAACTTCAGACCTCTGATTGGTCGCATCAAAGACTACATTGCCGTTCCCAAAACCAATGGCTATCAATCTCTTCACACTACTGTTCTTACTTCTGATGCCGAGATAGCCGAGGTGCAAATTAGAACCGCCAAAATGCATGAAGAAGCTGAATACGGCATTGCTGCCTACTGGCATTATGATGAAGTCGGCAAACCAAAACATGGTGAAAAAGCCCCCGCAGAAAAGCTTAACTGGATCAAGCAGTTAGCTGAATGGCAAAAGGACCTCAAGGATAATAGCGAGTTCAAGAAGTCTCTTCGCATTGATTTCTTCAAAGATCGCCTCTTTGTTTTCACTCCACTGGGAGAAGTTCTGGACTTGCCAGAAGGAGCCACCCCAGTTGATTTTGCCTACAATATCCATACTGACGTTGGCCACAAGTGCATAGGTGCCAAGATCAACGACAAGTTAGTCCCTCTTGATTACAAATTGGAAAATGGGGACATGATAGAAATTGTTACCTCAAAAGTGCAACGTCCCAGTCACGACTGGCTGGAATTTGTTAAAACCAATCAGGCCAAAACCAAAATTAAGAATTGGTTCAAAAAAGGAAACCGCATTAAAAATATTGAAGATGGCAAAGAGATTCTAAATCATCGCCTTCGTTATCTAAAAAATATCAGCATCGATAGAGTAAAAAGAGTAAAAAAAGACGACGCCTTCAAGAAGTTCCATCTTGATAACTTCGACAGTGTCTTGGCCATGATTGGCCAGGGTGAAATTAACGCTGACAGGATTATTAGAGAAATCTTTCCTGATAAAGAAATTTTAATCAAAAAACCAAAGAAATTCTTCTTCTTTGGCAAAAGTGATAGTCCTCGAGCCATTATTGAAGGACAACGAGGTATTCTAACCAATATTGCAAAGTGCTGTAATCCAATCATGGGTGATAGAATCAAAGCCTATATTACTCGCTCCAAAGGAGCCAGTGTCCACAAGGCTGACTGCCCTGAATTAAGCAAAACCAACGCCGGTGAGAGAGTTCTAAGCGCTGAATGGGATCGAGATTCAGAATCACTCAGTACGGTTACTATTGAAGTCAGATCATTGGACCGCGTGGGTCTTCTAAAGGATATTACTTCTCTTCTGAGTGAAAAAAATATCAATATCACCAATCTAATTTACAAAACAAAAACCAAGAGCGACTTGGTAATTTTTACTTTGACCATTGAAATTATGAACCTCTCAAATCTTCTAAGGATTATTGAGTCTATTGAGAAAATTGACGGGGTCACAAAAACGATAAGAAAATAATCAGAAATAAAAGCCTGGTTATTTTAGAATTCTGGTGATGAGTTCGTGCAAGTCTTCTGGCGAATAGAATTCTAGAGTTATTTCTCCACCTTTTTGTTTTGGTTTTATCATCGCCTTAGTTCCCAAGCCTGATTGAAGCTTCTCTTCCAGACCAACGACCTCTGGACTCTTGAACACAGCGGGTCTTGATGGCCCATTACTGCTAATCTTCTTAATACTTCTCTCAGCATCTCTCACAGACAAACCAAAATTAAGAATTTCTTCTAGCAGTTTAAGTTGATCTCTTTCTTCCTTAAGACCGGCAATAACTTTGGCATGACCACCAGAAATTTTTTCAGCCAGAAGAGCCTCTTGAATTGCTTGTGGTAGTGCCAAGAGCCTCATTACGTTTGAGATGGTGGCTCTTTTTTTGCCAACTCTAATGGCCATTTTCTCTTGAGTTAAACTGAACTCTTCCATTAGTTTTTGATAGGCTAAAGCTTCTTCCAGCGGATTAAGATCGCGACGTTGAATATTTTCTATCAGAGCTAGTTCTAATTTCTCTTGATCAGTAACAGTGCGAATAACAACAGGAACTTCCAAAAGACCAGCTTTCTTGGCTGCCTGAAGTCTTCTTTCGCCAGCCAAAAGCTCAAATTCTTCTGGACTAATTTCTGAAACTATCAGTGGTTGCAAAATACCATGCTCCCTGATGGAGGCGGCTAATTCTTCTAGTGGTCCAGCAGCAAAAATCTTCCTGGGTTGATAAGGATTAACTCTAATCTTCTTGATGTCAATTTCTTTGGGCGCCCCAGAAGGCAGAGATGAGATTTGGCGAGGACTAGCTTTCTGAGAGACTTCATCTTTTGAGGGAGAAGCTAATTCACTCGGGATGAGTGAAGATAGACCTCGGCCCAACCCGACTTTATTTTTATTATTTGCCATGGGAAAGTTTGTTTTAGCG
>JAHIRA010000162.1 GCA_018818905.1 Patescibacteria group bacterium
AAATTAGAGTATCAATGGCTGGAGAGTAGAAAGCCTCGGCAAAACCAATGACAATCTGGACCAGAAAAAGCATCCACAGAGACTCAACAAAAATGTACAAAAAGAAACCAACTCCCATTACTATATAGCCAACCACCACAATCATGGCAGGTCTTTTGATTCTATCAACATAAAGTCCGGTCAAATACGTCGTCAAAGCTGCCGCTAGGCCAAAAACACCAATAGTGAGGCTAGTTTCCAGAATACCACCACCTATTTCTTTAACAAAGAAAGCGTAGATAGGGCCCAAAAGAGCCCCGGCAAAGAGAATCAGACCATTGGTAATAATTAAGACCCTGACAGCTTTATTGAGCATGTTTTAATTCTAATTCTTTCTGCCAAGATTTAAAAATATCGACCTTGGCAGGATTAATTTTGGACAAGGCTGATATGATCTCATCTGGACTTTTCTCGACAAATATTTTGCTTGGCTTCTTGGTATAGAAAAGATCAGCGTAGGAAATAATTTTTTCTTCCATCTCTTCTGGAATCATGTCTCTTTGTGGCAAAGGTAACCCTTCTGATTCAATATCATTTATGGTAATACCCACTCCAGTATGTCTCTCACAAACCAAAGCATGACGATCTAGACCCTCTGACTCAAGTATCTTTCTACCTTCAACACCATGCCAAATATAATCAAGTTTCCCCGAACAAAAAATTTCATTGGCCAAGCATTTAACAGCGCCAATATCATGAAGCATGGAGGCTTCCTCAATGAATTGTTTCTGTTCACTCGAAAGAGCGAGATTGGAGGCGACATCCAAGGCTTTTTCGGTCACCAAAGTCGCATGAATAAGATATAGATCATGAAACTTACTTTCCGGAACAATATATTTGTTTATCAACGCCAAATAGTCAACTTTGTTCATAAATCTATTCTAACTCAAAACAAAAAAAACAACCACACAAGAATCGTACAGAGCAGTGATTGATTTCCATTGTTTCGACGTGCCGCTGGTCGGAGTCGAACCGACATCCCTAAAAAGAGACACGATTTTGAGTCGTGCGCGTATACCAGTTCCGCCACAGCGGCACAAAACTTCATCTTATTCACAAGCAGATCTTAGCATAGTCGAGCCACAAATTCAATATTTATCCTGTCCTCAGCTTTTGTATTAATAGACTAATGCGTTATAATGTAAGTATTGAAAAAAAGTACATTCAGAAAGGGGAGGGAAATGATGAACACAGGATCTACCAGTGAAGAATTGAGGAAAGTTTTTTTGTGTGAAAATGGTTACCCTTTACTGCTAAGGAGAGACCAGATTACCTGGGATTCAATTGCGCAACAAATCAATCATCTCATTGACTCCGGAGCAGCAAACAACGCTTCTTTCTTACTTGTCAGCTTTCATGCTCAAGTTGGACTAGATGTTAAACGAAGCAGGCTCGAGGAACTTCTAAGAAAAATAGAACTTATTCTTCTGCGAGTTGTTCCAAACGCCACTGTTTCTCGTGACATTGGCAGCAAGTTCTGCCTCTTGATAAACTCTCCGCCTCTTGGAGAGCCAATAAACGTCGCCAAAACCTGTCAACAAGTGGCTAATGCTTTCTGTGAAAATGAAGCGATTCTTGAAACAGGCCATGTAAACCTGACAACAAAAACTGGCTTTGTGGCCGATTTTTCTGGGTTTGCCGATGCTGATGATGTTTATAGCGCCGCCTTACTAGCTTTGCATGAAGCAAAGATTAGTAGCACCCTCTGTTTTCGCTACAATCCAATAAATCATCCCAAAAGTCTAGCTGAGTTAGTGGAACAACTTGCAGGCCAAAATGGACAAATACGTCCGTACTTTCAACCTCAGATTATATGCATGAGTGCTAATCTAGAGCTTGAAAAACCTACTCTCAGAGGAGTTGAAGCTTTGGCCAGGATTGTAAACCTTGACGATGGAAAAATAATTCTACCGGAAGTATTTATTCCATTGCTCAAGAAACATGGCTGGCTTTCGGAACTTGACTTGATTATCTTCAGAGAGTCTCTGCTAGCTCACAAGCGATGGCTTACCAAGGGACGAAACATTCCAATTTCTTGCAATCTTTCTACCGAGACTATTCTTGATGAGCAATCCGTTCAAGAAATTGTAGCCTCTCTACAGAACAACAGAGATATTGCTTCTGCTATTACAATCGAGGTTACCGAGTCAGACAATACCGACAACACAGAACAACTTGCCGCTGCTCTAAGAAGAATAGCTCAAACTGGGGCCAAAATTGCTTTAGATGACTTTGGCGATGGTAACAATGGTCCCAAGAGACTTGCCGCTTTGTTTCCAATCTTGGACGAGATAAAAATTGATCGACAAACAGTCAGCAGGGTCTGTGAGGAAGATATCGTAGCTATGGCCACAGTGATGGCTGCAGCGTTCACTATCGCCAACAGTAAACATGACATCTGGATAGTCTTTGAGGGCGTGACCAGCCAAGACCAACTGAAAATTCTTGATAATCTTGTTACAACTCTCTGCTCCAAGAGAATCATCCAGGGCAATTTTTTCTCTGGCCCGCTTTCAGAAGCAGCTCTACTCGCTTTCAAAATTTAAGACACAAACAAAAACACGAGCCTCTCTCAAAACGAGACTGGCTCTTTTTTTTGTTGCCAAAAGACACGCTGAGGAATAGAATAGAAGAAGTTATGATTGACTCCAAAATTATGTGCTACACCATCCCCGGAAAAATTACCAAAATCAACGGCAAGAAAGCTATTGTTGAATACTTCGGTGAAGAAAGAGAAATTCTCAATGAATTTTCTGACATCAAAGAAGGGGATTTTGTTTACGCGCAAGGAGGCTATCTGATCAACAAAGTCCCCGAAGAAGAAGCCTTAGAAAGCCTAAAATTCTGGAAAGAAAACTTCAAGACTCTCAAGGAGCTTGATAAGAATCTAGCTGTCACCGGCTTTGCTAAACCATCAGACAAGCTAATTCCTATTCTAAAGAAGATCCAGAACAAAAAAGAAGTCAGCAAGAAAGAATTACTCGCTCTGCTGGAAACCAAAGACAAACAGGACCAAGAAATCATTCTCAAAACCGCTAACCAAATTCGTCAACAAATTCATTCCAACGCTTCTTGCGTTCACGGCATTATTGAATTCTCTAACTATTGCCGCAACAACTGCTACTACTGTGGCATTAGAAAAGATGCACCGGTAGAAAGATATCGCTTGAGCCCTGACGAGATCATTGAGATCGGTAAAAAAGCTGCTCACAAATACAATTTTAAAGCCTTGGTCCTGCAGTCCGGGGAAGATCTGTGGTACACCGAAGAAAAACTATCCTATATTATCCAAGAATTACGCAAAGAAAATCTGTTGCTCTTTGTCAGTCTGGGCATTAGACCCAAAGAAACGTATCAAAAACTTTTTGCGGCCGGAGCCAGGGGAGTGTTGATGCGATTTGAAACCGCTAATCAAAAAATATTTGATAGCATGCGACCTCAAACTGACTTTGAAACTAGAATTCAACTGATTAAAGACCTACAAAAAATTGGCTATATCGTCGCCACCGGCTTTTTGGTTGGCCTGCCCAACGAAACCAACGAAGATATTGTCGACAATATCCTTCTTACCAAAGAGTTACAGCCGGAAATGTTCTCTTTTGGCCCACTAATTCCAAGCCAAGACACGCCTCTAAAAGATGAGCCTCCAGTGAAAAAAGAAACTATGCTCAAAATTATTGCTCTGACCAGATTCGCTGAACCTGACGCCAATATTCTGGTGACCACGGCCCTAGAGACACTTGACGAAGACGCCAAAAAAGAAGGTCTCATGGCCGGCGCTAACTCTCTCATGATCAACGTAACGCCAGATGCTATTAGAAATAAATACCACATATACGACAACCGAGCTCAAAACGACAAAGACATCCAAAAAAATATTGATCAAACCATAAAACTAATGCAAAGCCTAGGTCGCGCTCCAAGCGATATTGGTTTAAAATAAAATGAACAAAACCAGCTCTCAAGACATTATCAACGAAGACAAGCTTCTAAGCATTCTGGAAAACAATCAAGACCCACACTCAGATGCTTTTGAGGCTGTTTTGAAAAAGGCCCAACTCAAAAAAGGCCTTTCTCTGGAAGAAACAGCCATTCTACTGGGTACCAGCGATCAGATTTTGCTTGAAAAACTTTTCAAGACCGCTCGTCAAATCAAGAACGACATTTATGGTGAGCGCTTGGTTCTTTTTGCTCCCTTTTACATTTCTGACTACTGCGTCAACGACTGCGATTATTGCGCTTTTCATGTCAGAAACAAGATCATAAGAAAGAAGCTCAATCAGCAGGAGATTAGAGAACAAGTGACAATTCTAGAAAACATGGGTCACAAGAGACTGCTCTTGGAATTTGGCGAGCACCCAGCAGAGAATCCAATTGATTACGTCGTTGAAAGCATCAAAACTATTTACAATACCAAAACTGACAGCGGTGAAATCAGACGGGTAAATGTCAATATTGCAGCAACTTCAGTCGAAGATTATAGAAAACTCAAGGAAGTGGGTATCGGCACATATCAACTCTTTCAAGAAACCTACCATCGTGAAACTTACAAAAATGTTCATCATGGCCCCAAAGCAGACTACAACAGACAGCTTCTGGCTCATGACCGTGCTTTCACAGCTGGTCTTGACGACTTGGGCATCGGAGCATTATTTGGCTTATACGATTACAAATTTGAAGTTCTGGCTCTTCTAGCCCACGCTCAGTATCTTGACAAAACTTATGGCGTCGGACCTCACACCATCTCTGTCCCTCGCATTCAACCCGCCAATACCGTAGATCTTGACCTTCCGCATGAAGCTTCAGAATCTGATCTCCTCAAAATAATTGCCATTCTTAGACTAGCTGTGCCTTATACTGGCATGATTCTTTCAACCAGAGAAAGTGAAGCCACTAGAAAACAAGCTTTTGAGCTGGGCATCTCTCAGGCTAGTGCCGGATCTGTCACCACAACCGGGGGTTATTCTGACAAAGAAGACCACAACGCAACTACGGGCCAATTCTCAACCGCTGACCATCGCTCACTTGATAAAGTTATCCTAGGCATTCTCAATCAGGGCCTACTTCCAAGCTTCTGTACTGCCTGCTATCGCAAGGGTCGCACCGGAGAAGCTTTTATGGATATCGCCAAACCCGGCGAGATTCACAACTTGTGTCGACCCAATGGCATTTTGACTTTTAAAGAATACTTAGAAGATTTCGCTTCAGCAGAGACCAAGCTCAAAGGAGAACTAATTATCAAAAAATTCTTGCGACAAATCCCAAATGAAAACATAAAAAATGAGACCACTGCCAAACTGGCGCACATCTCGAAAGGGAAACGTGATCTTTACTTCTAGGGTTCCGTTTCGCTCCCTATTTTGTTAAATAAGAAGAAATCATGCCATACTTACTGCCAAAGGATCGAGATCGACTTGATCCCTTAATCAATCAACTAGCAGAAGCCATTTCAGAAGAAAATCGAGCCGGAGATATAAACTACATCATAAATCAGCTCCTTCTTGGGAATATAGGCCAAGGAAAATACAAGGATTATAATGAACTCGTTGGGACTCTGGAAGCAGCCAAGCTTGAATTCTATCGACGCAAAGTTGCTCCTTACGAAGAGAAAAAAGCCAAAGAAAATGGAGATCTGGAGGGTTTTGCAAGTAACTAGCCAAGTTTCTTTGGCAAAAAAAGAGACCGCTACCAAAATGGTGCAGGTCTCAACAGAAAAACACGATCTCGACTTTTAGCAAATTCTGCTTTTACTTGTCAAATACCTCTTTTCAAAACCGGTGTTTTAGGTATAATATCAAGCACAAACAGATATCATGGTGGCCATAGTGTAATGGTTAACACAGGAGTTTGTGGTACTCCTAATGAGGGTTCAATTCCCTCTGGCCACCCCAAAGGGAATTGAACTAAGAAGAGGCTTTACTATATAAACAGGCCTTTTTTGTTTACAGAAGATAGTTAGTT
>JAHIRA010000163.1 GCA_018818905.1 Patescibacteria group bacterium
CTGTAGACAAGGAAACTATCTGCAGGTGTATCAGAAGCACGAAGCCTCTAGATACCCTTCAAAAAGATCCCCGAGGTGTCTACAGAAAAAGAGAGTCTTGTAACGTTCTAATCGCTACTTTTTAGCGACCCCCAATCTTAGCAGTTCTTGACAAATATGTCAAGTGATATTGTGAAGTTTTCCTGATTTATGAAGCTTTTTTAGCTTAGATAAGACTATCCACTACTTGCTATTTTCTTTTTATTAGCTAAAATAGAGGTACCAGACAGCCTTACCCGGCGACACCGGCCTTATTAAGGGGTTTGTTTTTGCTCTAATTGTCTGGTTTTTTAGAGTGCTCATGAATGTTGTTACAACCTGGATGATGTTTAAAGTGCCAGTTTCTACCTTGATTTATACCGCCACAACCGGACTAGGGGAAATGCTAATCTTGGGCCTTATTTATGGCGTGTTTCTCAAACCATTCTAGCTAGCCAAAAACCAAAAAACTATGCCTATCAAAACCACTCTCATTGCTCCGTGTGGCATGAACTGTGCCCTCTGCCTAGCTTTTCAACGAGAAAAGAATATTTGTTTGGGCTGCAATGGACCCAACAAAGATAAATCTCACTATTGCCGCAAATGCAGTATCAAAAATTGTGAAAAACTAGCCCGTTCTAGTTCAAGATTTTGCTCTTCTTCCTGCTCCAGCTTTCCCTGTCGTCGGCTCAAACAGCTAGATCAGCGCTACCAAAACAAGTATGGCATGAGCATGCTCGAGAATTTAAAAAGCATCGAAGCCAAGGGTATTCGCAAGTTTGTGATTCAAGAAGAAGCCAAGTGGACTTGTAAAAAATGCGGGTCGCTACTGTGTGTTCATAGAGAAAGTTGCTTGAATTGCAGTGGTCGAAATAAAGGTTATCCAAAAAAGTAGCAACTTTTTGCTGTGACTGTAATAAAAAAGCCCGACGATTGTTTTTACACAAATCGTCGGGACCCTCCATAAGACAGGATTTAAACTACTTCTTTCCCTCCTTTCCCCAGTTTGGCGCCCAGATTTTCAGCAAGAGCTCTTTAACTCTTGCATACTTCTGCTGAGCTTTCTGGTCAAGAAGTCTCGCCTTCGTTCGAAGCGCCATCGCATCAAGGCGATAAACCCTGACCGTGCTCAGCTGTTTCTTCCACAGAGCCTTTGTCATTTTCTGCTCTGCTCTTCTCGCTCTTCTGCGAAGAGTCGCTGCCTTTACAGCATCAACTTTCGCAGAATGAAGCAACCTCATAACAAGGCCCTTGCTCTTTATTTGAGCAAAAGAAAGGCTGGGAGCCAAAAACAGAAGCAAGAAAAGGTGTGAAAAAATGAGAACACTTTTTCTCATAACATCTCCTTTTATGAGAACGTTGTTTCCCTCAACCCTTAAAAGAACAAACAATAAGCTCTCCCTGGCTGAGGAGCTACATTATACAACAGATATTAAATATTGTCAATAGATTTGCCTTTTTTGTTGCTTTTTTGGCTTAAATAGAATAATCAGACTCTAGCAATCTCTCTAGACCTCAGCAACAACACTACTTCTGCTCCTAGGAAGTTTACTAGCGAGAGAAGTCCAGCTTGAATTCTATTTCTTACCGGGAATTGTGCTTAACAGCATTCTTACCGGGATTCCCGGTGACTTGACTTTCCTGCCTATTTCCTGGTAATATAGAAATATAATAGCTAGACACAAACCCAGTGAAAATCCATATCCCTAATAGTGCTTTTTTGGGCAATATTGACCCTTTTTTAAAGAGCTTTGATCCAACAGATACTCATCACCTTACCATCACTGCAAACAAGAAATGGATATCTGTTCATCCTGTTGTTTTATCAATGATTGCTTCGCTTGGCATCAGATTAAAACCATCTCAAATCAAATGCGAAAAACTAACAGCAACTTCTAAACACTACTTAGAAAGAATGGGGATTTTTAAATTTCTAGGAGTAAGATCTGGTATCACAATAAACGAACATGAGCCAGCGGGTCGCTTCATTCCACTGACTCAAATAAAAACCTCAAAAGAGCTAACCGACTTTATAGATGAAATGACCCCGCTACTACACCTTAAACCAAAACATGCAGAACCACTTCGATATATTATGAGCGAACTTGTACGTAATGTCTTAGAACATTCACTATCAAGATATGGCGCCATTGTCTCGGCCCAATATCACTCAAAAAACAATACTATTAGAGTTGGCATTGCTGATACAGGAGTTGGTGTCTGGCAATCAATGAATAAATCACACTCTCCCAAAAACGACTTAGAAGCCATCAGACTAGCCCTGATTCCCGGCATTACTGGAACTACTAAGAGAGAAGGGGGCACTGAATTTAACGCTGGCGCCGGACTTTTCTTCATTAAATCAATTGCCACCGTCAACCGTGATTTTTTTATGCTATATAGCGGAAAGGCTATGTTCAAGTTGCTAAAAAGAAAAAGCGCCTCTATTAAGCTAAATGCTGACCCTTTCAAAGATCGACATTCTAGCCAAAAAACTCTCCCATCCTGGGAAGGAACCATTGTTGGAATTGACATTTCTCTAGACACCACCCAAGAATTTTCTCTACTTCTTGACCTAATTAGTCAAACATACAGAGAAGCTATCAAAGAAAGAAAACGAGCCAGATATAAAAAACCAAGATTCATATGATTAACATTAAACTATCCAAGCAAGTTGGTACATTTGCCGAAAACAAAGACATTGCAAGAAGAATTAGGCTAGAGAAAATACTACCAGCGCTCAAGAAAAAACAAAAAGTTGTTTTAGATTTTGAGGGCATCGATTCTACAACGCAATCCTTTATTCATGCCCTAATCAGCGATTTAATTCGAAAATATGGCACTGATGTTCTTAGCAAAATAAGTTTCAAGTCATGCAATCCCACCATCCAAAAAATTATTACTATTGTCATTGACTATATGCAAGAGAGTGAGTATTAATCGCAATAAAACAAAAAATCAATAGAGTGAACCCCAGAGCAAGCTCTGGACTCGCTGACACAGCAAACTGCAAGGAACGACTCGTCCGCCAAGGCTTTAGCGTAGGAGGGCTAAGGCCTTTTAGCTCTAAGAAAGGCTTGCTATAATAAAGACATCCGATTTCTAACCACATCAAAATGCCCACAAATTACCAGTCTCTGGGCCTGACAAACACCAAGGACATGCTCAAAAACGCTCTGGAAGGTAGCTACGCTGTCCCTGGTTTCAATTTCAATAACATGGAGCAACTGCAAGCCATAGTTATGGCTTGCGCAGAAACAAAATCCCCTGTCATTCTTCAAGTCTCCAAGGGTGCTCGCGAATACGCCAATCAAAACCTTCTTAGACATATGGCGGCAGGAGCTGTAGCTTATGCCAAAGAGCTAACGCAAAACCAAGGAATTCCAATTGCCCTTCATTTAGATCATGGCGACAGCCTAGAGCTTTGTCAGAGTTGCGTTGATCAAGGTTTTTCTTCAGTCATGATCGACGGTTCTCACCTGTCATACGAAGACAATATTGCGCTTACAAAACAAGTAGTGAATTATGCTCATCAGCACGACGTCACCGTTGAGGGAGAACTTGGAGTTTTGTCAGGCATCGAAGATGAGGTAGAAGCTGATAAGTCAGTCTACACCAAACCAGAAGATGTGGTTGATTTTACTCAAAAAACAGGTGTTGATTCTCTAGCTATTTCTATTGGTACCTCGCACGGGGCCAACAAATTCAAACCAGAACAATGTGAGCGAAACCAAGATGGGGTTTTGCTACCTCCACCGCTTCGATTTGACATTCTAGAAGCCATTGAGCAACAAATTCCTAACTTTCCTATAGTTCTCCATGGCTCCTCCTCTGTCCCGCAAGGACTAGTGACGACTATCAATAATAATGGGGGAGACCTACGAGACGCTGTCGGTATCCCAGAAGATCAGCTTAGAAAAGCCGCCAAATTGGCAGTCTGCAAAATCAATATAGATTCAGATGGCCGGTTAGCCATGACAGCCGCTATTAGAAAAGTCTTTAACAACCAACCAGCAGAATTTGATCCCAGAAAATATCTCGGACCGGCCAGAGAATCATTAAAAGAGCTTTACATTCATAAAATAAAAAAAGTCCTCAACTCAGAAAACAAGGCCTCATAACTCTCAGATATGCTATAATGGTCTTATTAACCTTTCTGTATGATAAAAAGCTCCAAAAAATCTGCCAGCCAGAAAAAATCCAAAAACAGTCTTGTTAGAGATGCGCAGATCGAAGAGATTGACCGCTCTTTACGCCCCGAATCACTAGATGATTTTATTGGACAGCAAAAAATCAAAGATAA
>JAHIRA010000164.1 GCA_018818905.1 Patescibacteria group bacterium
AGTTCAGGGCGAGTGGCGGAACTGGTATACGCGTTGGACTTAAAATCCAATTCCTATTGTATAGGATTGAGGGTTCGAGTCCCTCCTCGCCCATACTATATGTACAGCAAGGCCTGGTAGCCAAGTGGTAAGGCAGAGGACTGCAAATCCTTTATTCGGCGGTTCGAATCCGCCCCAGGCCTCATCGTCGAAACAACGCTCCGGATTACGTGTGCCCCGCAACAAAGCTGCGAAGCCCACTCCATCCTACGCATTGTTTCTCCTCTCCCCAAAAATACTCCGCATCCGCTCCATATTTTCGGGGACCCCATTGAAAAAAAAGGGGGGCTCGTAGCTCAGTTGGTTAGAGCGCTTGCTCGACACGCAAGAGGTCTCTGGTTCGAATCCAGACGGGCCCACCAAAAAACACCTTTACTAAGGTGCTTTTTTGTTTCTCTTTGATCCGAGATTTTATCAGACGCTACTTGCCCTCCTTCTCCTTGGTAAGCATTAAAGTAATTGTAATCATCCCAATCCAGACAGGAGCCAAAACAGGCAAAATAACATTAATATGAATATTTAAGAAAAAAAGAATTCCACCCACAAACAGAGCAATAAAGCTTCCCAAAACAAAAGCTACAATAATTCGCCACAAATCATTCTTCTTTTCCCTGAGCACGACTTCGTGAGGGATTTCAATTCCTGGTGGTGGACCTTTGGGAACATGATGCGGTGGTTTCTTTGGCGACATAGATTAAGTAAAAAGCTTAGGTTGCGTGGATTGACTATCTACCTCGGCCCGCATTTCTTTATCCTGCTTTATTTTGGCTAGCAATTTGGGAACTTTGGAAAAATCAGCCACAATTTCGTCTTTGAGTTGTGGACGATACAGCGCTGCAGCCGGGTGGTAGATGGGGAAAAAGACTAACTTGCCCATATTGGGTATCTCTCTTCTAAAAGCTTGTCCATGAGCTTCTGAGATGCTTTTATTGGGGACAAATCTGTTCATAGAGTGCCTGCCCAGTGTCACCACTAGAAGTGGATCAATGAGTTTGAGTTGCTGCTCTAGATAGGGCCAGCACGCCTCAACTTCTTCTGGCAAAGGATCTCTGTTTCCTGGAGGACGGCATTTAACTACATTGGCAATGAAAGCATCTTTTCTTTCCAGACCAATACCCACCATCAGTTCTGATAATAACTTGCCCGCCGCTCCGACAAACGGCAAACCCTGCTGATCTTCATTCCGGCCTGGACCTTCCCCAATAAAAACAATGTCGGCATGCGGATCACCGTCGCCGGGCACGGTCTTGTTTCTCTCTTTGGACAAGCCACATTTTTCACACGTCGAAATACCTTGATGTAGCTCTTCTAGAGTCATGCTTATTTGCCTTCTTTTTCTCTGGCCAAGAGCTTGACCAAATCTGCTCGACTCACAACTCCCATGAGTTTATCTCCGTCAACAACAGGAACAGGATTAACGTGCTCTCTTTCAAAAAGAGTTGCCAGGTCGGAAACTGATTCCTCGGAGCCAATAGTGACTACTTTTTTGGTCATAAGCTCTTCGGCTTTGATGCCCAAGATTCTTCTGAGCTCTTCACCTACTTCACCTGGATCTTCAAGGTAAATGAAGCTAGAAAGAATATTGATATATTCAGGAACATGAATTTTGGCTTTTTGCATAATGACATCGGCTTCGGTGACGATACCAACGACTTCGCCTTCTTTAATGACCGGCATACCCGTGATGTCATTCTCGATGAGTTTTTTGGCCACTTCTCTGACTGGAGTACTAGCCTCGCAAACGACAGCTTCTTTGCTCATGATGTCTTTGACTTTCATTTCCTTCATATGTTTGTTTTAGAGTTATTAATATCTCTATTTTACCATTTTTTTCTTCAGAAGCTTAAACACTTCTCTGTTTTGCAAGATTCCTCTGGTATATTCTTTGTATTCGTCACTTTGGATCTGTTTCATGACCTCGGGATTGTGTTGATAGGCTTTTGAAAGCTTCTCGATCTCTGCTGCTACAGCCGCATCTCCAACTTCAATTTTTTCTTCTTTGGCAATCTCTCTAAGAAGAAGTCCAGTCTTAACTCTCTCTAAGGCCTGCTCGCTGAAGCTTTCCAGAAGTTGCTCTTCGGTTTTCTTGATGCTTTCTAGGTACTGGTCAAACTTACCACCCTGACCCTCAACCATATTCTGCATCTCTTGAAGCATTTTCTTTTGCTCTTCTTTAGTGAGGGAATCTGGCACCTCCATCTCGATCTCCTTAAGAAGTGCTCTAACAGCCTCCATTTCTAGGCGTTGTTCTTCCTTTTTTTCTTTCTCTTTCTTGAGGTTCTCCTTGATTTTGTCCTCAAGGTCTTTGAGATCCTTAAACTGGCCTAGCTCTTTGGCAAATTTGTCATCAAGCTTGGGCAGCTCTTGCTCTCTGATTTCTTTCATTTCAACTTTGAAAAGAACTTCACTGCCAGCTAGACTCTTTTCATGATAGTCTTTGGGAAATTCTAGATTAAACTCTTTCTTGTCGCCTTTTTTCATATCTATCAGGTGCTCTTCAAAGCCTGGGATAAAGTAACCTTCGCCAATAGTTAAGGGATGATTTTTGCTTTCTCCTTTATCTACAGGCACATTGCCTTTAAAAGTTTTGAAGTCGATTTCTACTTGATCACCCTGTTTGGCTTCTCTATCAACAACCTTGATCTTGGCTCGACTCTTTTGTAATTGATCTAGAGATTTCTTTAATTCTTTGTCGTCTATCTTGACTTCTTTCCTCTTCACCTTGGTCTTACCAATTTCTGGTAGTGTGATTTCAGGCAGAATGCCCACCACAGCTTTATAGATGAAAGGATTCTCTGGAGCTAGCTTCTCGACCTTTACTTCTGGCTCGCCAACAACTTCTAGTTTTTGCTCCAAAACTACATCACGGTAAGTTTTCATGAAGGCAATATTGGCTCCTTCTTCAAAAATTCTGCCCTTACCCAGCTTAGCCTCGAGAACGTCTCTAGGAACTTTGCCTTTTCTAAAGCCTTTTATTTCTATTTCAGAAGATAATTTTTTGGCGGCCAAATCCAAATACTGTTCCATTTCTTCTGGAGAAATCTCGACAGTCAGTTCGATTTGCTGTTTTTCTAAGTCTTTCTTGTCTACTTTCATGGTAAAAATTTTATGTAACTAATAGCTAAAGAATAACAGAATGAGCGTAAAAATCAAGGATTAACCTGAAAAACTTGGGTACCATAACCTCCTTTCAGGACTGGAACAGCCATATAGTATCAAAGTATATATGGATCATCGGGTTTGTATATTGGCGTGAAATCCCAAATCATTTCAACAACGCCTTGCTGGACAAATTCGTTGTGATGCCAAACCACATCCACGGAATAATCATCATCAATCCCTCAACGTACGGACACGCCGCTGGCGTGTCCTAAATCGACGCCACCCCGGCCCATTACAAAAAAAATTCATTATCGTCAATAATCATTTAATGAATAAAAAAAACAGAGGCTCGATTGAGCCTCTGTTTTAAAAATCTTACTTAAGCTTACCCCCAAATATGATTGGAAGCCACGAGAGCAGCTGCCAACAAGGCAATCGTGTTAATCACCTTAATCAAGGAGTTTAGCGCCGGACCAGCCGTATCTTTGTACGGATCGCCCACAGTATCACCCACCACAGCCGCCTTATGAGCTTCTGAACCTTTACCGCCAAAGTGATCATCTTCGATGTATTTCTTGGCGTTGTCCCAAGCTCCACCACCAGAGGTCATAGAGATAGCCAGAAGCAGTCCTGAGATGATAACACCCATCAAGAGACCACCTAGAGCCAGAGGACCAAAGATAAGGCCAACAGCTAGAGGAGAGAGCACAGCAATAATACCAGGGAGAATCATTTCTTTCTGAGCTGCTCTGGTCACAATATCAACGCATTGGCCATAGTCTGGCTTATCAATGCCTTCCATGATTTTCTTTTCTTTGAACTGTTTTCTAACATTCTCAACCACCTTGAAAGCTGCTCTTCCCACAGCGCGCATAGCGTAGGAAGAAAAGAGAAAGGGAAGCATAGCTCCAAGCAACAAGCCAACTAGAACATAAACATTATCAATGGCCAAAACGACCTCTTCGCCATGTCCCATCACTTTGGCTAGCTCTTCTTTATAGGCAGCAAAGAGAGCCAGAGCAGCCAGGGCGGCCGAACCAATGGCATAGCCTTTGGTAGTTGCTTTGGTGGTGTTTCCAACCGCATCCAAAGCATCTGTATTTTTTCTAGTTTCTTCTGGAAGCCCGGCCATTTCGGCAATTCCGCCAGCGTTATCTGTGATCGGACCATACGCATCAATAGCAACCACCATCCCAGTCGTTGAAAGCATGGCGACAGCAGCGATACCGATACCATAAACTCCGCCAAGCCAGTAAGCAGCCAAGATTCCAGCCACAATAGTCAGAACAACTGGCAGAGTACTCTTGAGACCGACAGCTAAGCCAGCAATGACGTTGGTACCAGGACCAGTTTTGGAGGCCTTGGCAATTTCTTTAACAGGGGGAAAATTAGTGGAAGTGAAGTATTCAGTTATAACAGTGAGAACAATAGTGACTACCAAGCCAACAATGGTTGCCCAAAAGAGTTTGACGTCGCCCATAAGAGACTTGGTCACGAAATAAAAGGCCACAGCAGAGAGAACAGCTGTAACAACAGTACCTTTGTACATGGCCGCCATAATCTTGTCGCCTTTGAGTCTGACAAAGAATGTGCCCACAATAGAGGCAATAATAGCGATAGCACCAAGAGCCAAGGGATAAATAACTGCGTTTCCGCCAATACCCATGCCCAGAAGCATAGCTGCAATCACAGTCACCGCATAAGTTTCAAATAAATCAGCTCCCATACCAGCACAGTCACCGACATTATCGCCCACATTGTCGGCAATTACGGCTGGATTTCTTGGATCGTCTTCAGGAATTCCAGCTTCTACCTTTCCAACTAGATCAGCTCCTACGTCAGCAGCTTTGGTAAAAATACCACCACCAACACGAGCAAACAAACTAATCAGAGAAGCACCAAAACCAAAACCAATCAACATGATTGGATCTTTGAAAATAAGGTAAAAACCACTGACACCTAGAAGTCCAAGACCGACTACAGCCATACCGGTGACAGCCCCACCCTTAAAAGCAACGCCCAGAGCCTTTGAGAGGCCACTTTTGGCAGATTCGGCGGTTCTAACATTGGCTTGGACAGAAATTCTCATGCCAATGAAGCCGGCTAAAGCTGAAAAAATAGCTCCAACGGCAAAACCGAGAGCAGTTGGCAAATCTGTAAAAATTGCCAAGACCACAAACAAAAGCACGGCAAAGATAGCAATCACTTTATACTGTCGGGCCAAATAGGCCATGGCACCTTCTTTGATAGAAGCTGCAATTTCTTTCATTTTGTCGTTCCCTTCACCGACTTTTTTGACTTGCATTGCAAGGTAGACAGCAAAGACTAACGCTATCACACTTGCCAGGATCGAGTAAAACTCTACAGACATACGTTTTTATCTTAACTTTAATTATTATTTTGTGGACTTTTTTTCTGTCTTGACTTTCTTATCCGTTTTCTTGGCTTTTTTCTCTGTCTTCTTGTCTGATTTTTTTTCTTTCTTGACTTTCTTCTTATCTTCTTTGACCTCAGTTTCTTTTTCTTCTTTGGTGTCCCCGCCAAGATTAGCTTTCTCAACATCAATAGTCCAACCAGTAAGCTTGACTGCGAGCCTGACATTCTGACCACTTTTCCCAATAGCTAGTGATAATTGGTCTTCCATAACCTCAACAATAGCGTGTCTGGAAGCTTCGTCAATTCTGACACTAATGACTTTGGCTGGAGACAAGGCATTGGTGATAAATTTGACCGGGTTTTCATCCCACTCTACAATATCAATCTTTTCGCCATTAAGTTCAGAAATAATAGTTTGCACTCTAGAACCACGTTGGCCAACACAAGCACCAACTGGATCAATTTCTTCATGGGTAGTATAAACAGCCACTTTGCTTCTAGAACCAGCTTCTCTGGCCAAAGCTTTTATTTCGACTTCGCCATCACCTACTTCCGGGACCTCTATATCAAAAAGCTTTCTGACAATGTCTTCATGAGCTCTGGATACTAGAATTTCCGGACCTTTTTGGGAAGTTGAAACTGACATAACATAAACCTTGAAACGTTGTCCAATAGCATAGTGCTCATCTTTAATTTGCTCTGAAGGAAGTAACACGCCAGTAGCCTGTCCCATATCAACAAAAACAGTGTTTTTCTCGACACGCTGAACAATGGCGCTGACAACTGTACCTTCCTGTTTCTTGAAAGTATCCATGATGACATTTCTCTCGGCCTCTCTGAGACGTTGAGTAATAACTTGCTTGGCTGTCTGTGCCGCAATGCGACCAAAAGTAATCTCGTCAGGAGTGACATCAGTTTTGATTTTGTCACCTAGTTTGAGATTTTTGTCTTTCTCTTGCGCTTCTTTGACTCCAATCTCGCGTTGTGGCTTCTCTACTTCTTCGTCCTCGACCACTTCTACAACCTCAAAAATCTTGGCAGACCCAGAGGCAAGATCAAACTTGGCCTCTATATTCTGGCCCTTTTCACCGTAATCTTTGCGGAAAGCAGCAGATAACGCGGCCTCAATAGAAGAAATCACCTCATCTTCAGAGATGCCCTTTTCTTCGCAGATTTGTTTTATAGCAAGTTCAAATTCAGTTGTCATGTTTTTTGATTAGAATATTGAGTAGAGACACTTAGAGAATAGTCTGTTTTAATAAAAAACCGAAAACTCACGTTTCCGGCACTACTCTCATTCATCCTAGTTATATTATAGAAAAATCTTTGAATCGGTGCAATAGATAATACAAAAAAACCTGCTAGACACTGATCAAATGTCTAATTTCGGCTTTCTGGCCATTAATACACACCGAGACCACATCAAAGCGAGCAAAAAACCTCTCGTAATGCCTTTCCAGCAAAAAAATACGAGCCACTGTTTGCATTTTTCTTATTTTTGAGCGCCCGACAGAGTCATCTCCCATAATATACTGTTCTTTTTGTCTAGTTTTCACCTCAACAAAAACAACTTCTTGTCGGCTATGATCAAAGAAAACCAAATCTATTTCACCCATTTTCTGACTATAATTAGCCTCCAAGAATTGATACCCCTTGTTTTCCAGATATTTTTTTGCAATTCTCTCACCCCAATTGCCAAATTGTCGACGTTGATCCATATTTTTGCCAAATAAAAAAACGAAATTTTTCGCTTTTTATCTTAGAGACTGCTTCTATCCCTTGTGAGTCAAAAAACCATAATGGTAAGGGTCGGAAACAATATTTCTGGTCACCACAAGATTTTCTTCTGTCAGAAGCCTTTCCATGCTTTTTTGAGAAATCCGTTCTCTGACAGGGGGTCCTATGGGAGAATCTTTCTTTTTCCAATCTAGAATAACTATTTCACCTTTATCTTTGACTATTCTCTTGGCTTCTTCAAAAAGAGATTTTTTGTCGGGAAGTTGAAAAACAATAGTGGCCAGAATAACTAGATCAACACTCCCCGAAGAAAGACCGGTGCTCTTTTTTTCACTCAGATCGGCTCGCAAGGTTTTAATGTTTCTTTCGCCAAAAAGTCTTTTTTGGCTCTCTATGCTGGAGATGGCTTCTGTTCTGATATCAACAGCATAAACCAAACCTTCCGGGTTAATAATTTTGGCGGCAGCAAAAGACAGATACCCAGATCCACATCCCAAATCAGCCACTATCATGTTGGGACCAAGATGAGTTTGCTTGATGACATCCAAAGGATTCACAAACTCTTTTTTTTGTGGCAAAGTCTTGGCAAAATTGTCTTCTAGCTTGGAGGTCATGCGCTAACTATTTATTAATCTGGCTACAGGCCGGTAACTTCTTCTATGGTATTTGCATGGGCCATATTCTTCTAGCGCCCGAAGATGCTCAGAAGTCCCGTAACCCTTGTGCTTCTCGAAATTATAAACCGGAAACTCTTGGTGTAAATCTCTGAGAATTTTATCTCTAGTAACCTTGGCAACAATAGAAGCCGCAGCGATAGAAGTTACTGTCTGATCACCTTTAATCACATATTGAGACGGTTTACCAAAATTCTTAATAAATTTGCCGTCCAAAAGCAAATATTCTGGCTCAATTGAAAGCTTGCTCATTAGCCTGACTATAGCCAAAGATTTGGAAGCTGTAATGCCGAGTCGATCAATTTCTTTTTCTGTGACATTGCCGACTGCATAAACAGTACGGTCAATAATCTCTTCAAAAACCTCTTGTCTTCTTTTCTCTGTTAGTAATTTTGAATCTCTGACACCATCAATCTCAACCGGAGTCTTGTAAATAACTCCGCCCAAAACCATAGGTCCAGCCAGAGCACCGATACCAACTTCATCTATTCCCAACACAAAATTATACCCCTTCTCCCATAATTTTTCTTCTATTTTGAAATCTGGCAAAACCATGATGGTGATTATTTCCCTGTTATCTTAGCACAAATTTTTCAAGAAGACATTGTTTTTTCCGCACTTCTCTGCTAAATTATCAAAAGACAATCAATAAAACTCATTCTGTGTTGCCCTCTTAGCTCAACTGGATAGAGCGCTTGGCTTCGGACCAAGAGGCTGGGGGTTCGAATCCCTCAGAGGGCACCAGAGAATGGGTTTTTTGTTTGTTGGAAAAATTAACGACACTTCAAAACCCCCAATCATTGTAATTTCACCTTTTTTGTGCTAGTCTAGAGGCAAGTTAGAAGGATAATTTTTAACTACTTTTTAACCTTAAATAAGCCAAATGGAAGATAAAAAGTCTTCAAAAAACGTGTCAAAGACTACCGACCAACATAAGAATAAGAAAAATAAGAAGAATGACCCCCAAAAGAAAGCCAAACGCAAAAAAAGGCTTAAGATTGCCCTACTAATCATCGGCATTCTTATTGTCCTCGGTCTACTGGCAGTTGTGGGTATTTTTATCTATTTTGCCAAAGATCTCCCTTCTCCAGACAAAATCAACAAGAGAGACGTCGCTGAATCCACCAAAATTTTTGCTCGTGATGGCGAAACTCTACTTTATGAAGTTCATGG
>JAHIRA010000165.1 GCA_018818905.1 Patescibacteria group bacterium
TCATTTGACATTTTTTTTATTTTCAATTAATCTTTAACTAGAAGGAAACGTGTCTTCAAACATTACACATAAACAGGAGGAACAGAAAATGTATCGAATAACGATGGCTCCCATGAAAATCGGAGGGGAAAAAGTCCCCGTTGGAGCACTCCTAGTCGTAGAACCGTTCCTTCGTGAACGAGGGAAAAAAGTTCTAGTGAAACTCCCCGGGGGGAATGGTGCCAAGAGCGCACTTGTCCAAAAAACGATTTTGGCCCCCAAGTTCACTCGCCCCGCGACAGAGGCCGAACAAGCCTCAATCGCCCTGAAAAAATCTGCCGCCGCTTAGGCCATGGAGATAGTGTACGGTGTTGAAAGAAATTTCGACACCAACGCCATTCTACTCTCCACGGCCTACTTTTTTTAGAAAGGAGAAAATGCCTTGAACCCACCATATAAGAAATATCGATCTCTCAGAAACATTGGGGACGGATTGATCAAGAAAGATGAAATTGTTGAAGCCTGCAAATTCTTTGAGAAGCTCTTCATTAGGAATCCAAGTGGGGGTAATATAGAGGTTGACGCAAGAGAGTTAGAGGAAGTAAAAACCAATACCTCCTCTTCATAGCGGATGCTGGCCACAGAGAGAATGAAAATCTTACTACCTGAAGCAGCTCTCTTTGGCCTTCTTTTTTTATAAGAATTTATGAGAACAGAACAAGATCTCAAACATAAACTAACTTTCTACCATCAACATCATTTTCCTGAGGTAGAAATAAAAAATAAGGTCTCAGTCAAATTTGGCAAACGAGCCAAGCGTCAGCTAGGCTCTATTAGACATCTCCCGGACGGTAGCACCCTTATTACTATCACCGGTCTCTTTCGGGACCCGCAAATTCCAGATTTTGTCTTGGAAGAAACCCTGGTCCACGAGTTTATTCACTATGTCCATGGCTTCAATTCTCCGCTTAACCAAGCCTACCAATACCCTCACAAGCATGGTATAATGAGAAAGGAATTTGAGACCAGAAACCTTCTCAGCCTTTATTTGGCTTCCAAAAAATGGCTCAAGGCCAACTGGGCCCAATACCTCAAAGACAATAACTTGCTTCCCAAAAGAAGAGTTATCAGAAGAGTCTCACAGCCCAAAACACTGCGTCAACTTATAAGAGCTTTTAGAAAATACGGTTTCTAGCTTTTTACTTTTTTTGTTCTAATCTTCACAATTGTCATGAGTATTGAACTTGGCAAAATAAAAACAGGTCGCACTTATACTCCTTATATTATCTTTTTTTTCTTGGCCTGCGTTGCTATTGTCGCCGGTGTCTTTTATTTTGCCTTCTCCAAAACAACTGTCACTCTCTTCCCCAAAGTTGACACAAGTACGGCCTCAATGAATGTGGCCGTCTCAGAAAGTGCCACTGGAAACCTGAGTAGCTTCAACGCTGTCAAAGGAAGACTTCTGGAAAAAGAAGTCAAATCAAGCAAAGTCTTTAATCAAGTCGAAAAGAAAGAAGTGGATACTTATGCCAAAGGGACAGTCACTCTCTTCAACAAACGAGATCAAGCCCAAACATTGATCGCCAATACGCAACTACAAAGCAGCGAGGGTCTGATTTTCAAAACTGATTCTTGGGCCAATATCCCAGCCGGTGGCAGTGTTGACGTAGCGGTAACAGCTGTCGACAAAGGAGCATCCGGAAACATTGCTCCTAGCAGATTTAATGTCGTCAAGCTTTGGTCCGGCCTCCAAGAAGTTATTTACGGTGAAAGCACAGAAGCTATGAAAGATGGTCGGGTTACAGATCATGTTGTCACCACAGAAACTCTAGAACAAGCCCAGCAAGCCGTAGCCAAAGAGATCGCCTCAGAAATAATTACAGAGTTCAAAGGTACTTTGTCTGAAGGTGAGGCTCTGGATGTGGAAGCAACTTCAAGAGAAATTACCAAGTACACTCCCAAAGCCAAAGATGGCGATATCACCCCTCAGTTTGAAGTCGCTATGGAAGTCAAGGTCGTGGCCGTGGTCTTTGACCAAGCCATGGTCAAAAAACTGGCTGAAGAAAAAATAAAAAACCAAATCAATCAATCCAAAGAAATTATTAATTTCAACCAAGATAGTCTCGGTTACCGTCTCAAAGATTTTGATCTGGAAAAGAAAAATGCCACTCTGGAGGTTACTGCTAGCGCCGAAACCAGAAATAAAATTCCCAGCAAAGCTTTTGAGAAAGGAGATCTAGTTGGGAGAAATTATGGAGATCTTATTGCTTATTACAAACAGTTTCCAGAAGTCCAAGACATAGAAATTAAATTTTCCCCTTTCTGGGTCAGTAGAGTTCCAGCCAATGAAGAAAATGTTGAAATAAAGATAAAGTAGGGACGTGGGTCTTTTTTAAACAAAGCATTGTAACTTCATTTCTCGTAGTCCTTACCTTGAAGTAAAACCCCCTCCTAATAACCTCCCCCTTAGCAGGGGGAGAGACCAGATAAATACTTACTCACAATTGCCCCAACCAGGAGAGGTTGGAGCCAACTAATGATTCCAAACATCATGAACAAAGAAGATAAACTCAAAATCCACCGTCATTCCCTCGCCCATCTCATGGCCACCGCTGTTCTAGAAATGTTTCCTGAAGCCAAGATCGGTATTGGTCCAGACATTGAGCATGGTTTTTATTATGACTTTGATTTGCCAAGAACCCTAATTCCCGAAGACCTTCCTCTGATAGAAAAAAGAATGAAAGAACTGATCAAAGAAAATCATCAATTCGAGAAAGAAGTCATTCAAATAGACAAGGCTTTAACTTTGTTTGAAAAAGCAGGCCAAGACTATAAAATAGCCTTAATCAAAGATCTCAAAAACGACGGGGAAACAGAGGTTACTATTTATAAAACCGGCAACTTCGTTGACCTGTGTCGTGGACCTCACGTCGAGTCCAGCGGCGAGATAGACTTTAAGTCATTCAAGCTAGACAAAATTGCCGGTGCCTACTGGCGTGGCGATGAAAAAAACAAGATGCTCCAGCGTATCTATGCTCTGGCTTTTGAAAACGGCAAAGAACTCAGAAAGTTTGAAGCTTTGCTTATAGAAGCTGAGAAAAGAGATCACAAGAAAATCGGCAAAGAGCAACATCTCTTTATGACCTCCAAGTATGGGCCTGGCTTTCCCCTCTTTCTGAACAATGGCCTGATTGTCTGGGATGAACTTTTGAAACTCTGGAAAGAGGTTCACAACAAATACAATTATCAAGAAATCAAGACTCCCATCATGTTTGATAAGTCTCTCTGGGAAACTTCTGGACACTGGAACTACTACCGCGAGAACATGTTTACCTCAACAATAGATGAGCAAACCTATGTTATCAAACCCATGAACTGCCCCGGTGGCATGCTGGCTTACCAAAACGAAATCCATTCTTATAAAGAATTTCCTCTCAAAATTGCTGAGATAGGTTTGGTCCACAGATATGAAAAATCAGGTGTTCTTAACGGTTTATTAAGAGTCCGCGCCTTCCACCAAGACGACGCTCATATCTACATGACCGAAGATCAAGTTACTGACCAGATTCTTGAAGTTCTAGATATTGTTGATGAGATGTATTCCGTCTTTGACCTCAAGTATCACCTCGAGTTATCAACCAGACCAGATAAATCTATTGGCTCCGACGAAGCTTGGGACATGTCGACCAAGAAACTCACAGAGGCTCTAGAAAAAAGCGGTCACAAGTACAATATCAATGATGGTGACGGTGCTTTTTATGGCCCCAAAATTGATGTTCACCTCGAAGACGCTCTGGGACGAACCTGGCAATGCGCCACCATTCAAGTTGATATGAATCTCCCCGAGAGATTTGATCTGACTTATGTTGATGAGGATGGACAAAAGAAGCGACCCATTATGATCCACCGTGTCATTTATGGTGCCGTCGAGCGCTTTTTGGGCATTCTTATCGAACACTACGCCGGCGCCTTCCCGCTCTGGCTGTCCCCTGTTCAAATCAAGCTTCTGTCTGTCTCAGAAAAGTTTGAGAAGGAAGCAAACGAGCTGGCTGACAAATTCAAAGAAGCCAGCATCAGAATAGAAGTGGACAATAGAGAAGAATCCGTTGGTAAAAAAATAGCCGAAGCTATCACTAGCAAAGCTCCTTACATGATTATCCTCGGAGAAAGAGAAATTAAAAGTGGCAAGCTAGCGGTTAGAAAACGGGGAGAAAAGAACACCGAAGAATATGAATTCGATAGCTTCGTAGAAAAAATAAGAGAAGAAATTTCATCAAGAAAATAGACCACATGGCCTTACACTCTTTTGAGGAATTTGAACATACGTACGGACAAGAACAACGTCAAAAGCAAGACATAAGTCTCAAGAACATCAGGAGCTATCTTGCTTTTTTTGATCATCCCGAAAAAAAATTAAACCATGTTATTCAGGTCGCGGGCACCAACGGTAAAGGCTCAACAGCCGCTATGCTTCAAAGTCTACTCACCCATCATGGGTTTAAGATCGGTCTGTATACTTCACCTCATTTACTTTCATATACAGAAAGATTCCGACTAGACGATCAAGATATTTCTCAAAAGAAACTTCTTTATTACTTGAACCAAGTTCATATCAATTCAAACAAGAACAATCTTCCACTCTCTCTTTTTGAAGTCCTAACTTGTGCAGCTATTCATTTCTTTGTAGATGAGAAAGTCGACGTCGCTATTCTAGAAACCGGACTTGGTGGTAGACTAGACGCCACTACAGCTGTTCCCGCAGAAACCAAAGTGATTACTTCTATTTCTATAGATCATCAAGATTATCTAGGTGACACTCTTGAGGCTATCACAAGGGAAAAAGCAGCTATCATTACCAGGCGGTCTTTAGTGTGCACCTCAAATGATCAAGGTGTTTTGAAAATTCTTGAAGCTAGAGCCAAGGAAGAAGATGCAAAAATTTTCTCTCTAGCCAAAAATCCCCTGCCCCAAGATGAGAATTATGAATTGAATTTGCTTGGTTCTCATCAAAAAGAAAATGCCAGTCTAGCCCTTCTAACTCTTACAAAAATATCCAAAGCTTACAGTCTCAAACTTTCACCGAAAAAAATCAAACAAGCCTTTCTGACTGTAAAATGGCCGGGTAGATTTCAGATTATGAGAAAAAGTCCCCTTCTTATCATTGATGGAGCTCACAATTCAGCGGGGATAGAAGCACTGGCCAAAACTATTAAAGAGTTAGAAATAAAGAATCTCAAGATTTTTTTTGCGGCTAAAGAAAACAAAGATGTTTTACAAGAAATATCGACGTTAAAAGAAATTTCTTCAGATCTTTGTTATGTGAAGACCAAGCTATCTAACATGTATCCTGAAAGCAAAACTTGTCTTCCTACTATTAGGTTTGAAGAAATGCTTCAAGAAATTGCCAAAAAAAAAGGGCCCATTCTCTTGTGTGGCTCTTTGTATTTTCTAGGTGAGTTTCTAAAACACTCTCCCCGGGAATAAAACTATTTCTCAAAAATCTTCCCGTCCCCGGAAGGATTATAACCTCTTTGTACTTCTGCGCCATCTTGAAAACCGTCCCGGTCACTATCAGGATCGTTGATACTACTTTGATATTTGTATTCGTCAATATTTCTCAACCCATCGTTGTCAGCATCTTGGCTGCTGTCTTGCTCATCAAGCGGATTAAGACCGTTCTCAACTTCATAGCCATCTGGAAGTCCATCTTGGTCTGTATCATCTGCATCTACTTGAGTTCCAGCAGCCATTTCTTCTAGCGTTGTCAAACCGTCATTATCCTCATCAAAATTTTGGTAGGCAGAATTTTGGTTATCCGTGTTTGTGGTTGGAACAAAATATGCTTTGAAATTGTCATAATTTATGGCTACAAAAACTATGCCGATCACCAGAGCCAAGACTAAAATGCCCAGAAAAATCCAAAAGCCAGAGCGTTTCTTCTTGCCCCTGTTTTCTTTTTTGTCAGAAGGCATGCGACTATCTGATTGATCGTTATTTTCAATCGGGATATGCTGAGGCGGTTCTGCTTTTTTTGAATTGACAGCAGCTGCTGAAAGCAAGGCTGCCGCTGGGATGATATCAATCATATTATTTGGGTACCTCTTGTAAAGTTTTTTCAAGAGAAGGGGCCTCGGTTTTTTTCAGGCTTACCTCTCCAGACTGGTTATTTAGAAAATCTTTTTGGCTATTCTTGAAGATCAAACTCCCTCCAAGCTCTTTAACGGATTCTTGATAACTTAACTCCATATCTATCTTAAGATTTTCTTCTTCTGTTCCCTTAAGAAGCTTGGCCTCAAGCTGGGCAGAATATTTATTATCGACTTTGATCAACTGGCCACTATAATCAACCCGGTAGGCTTCATAGTTTCTTTCAAAAGTAAAACTTCCAGTGACAACATTGCTGTTACTAAGGTTGAACTTTAAATCATTGCTCGAAATGTCTTGGTCTGTCAAGCTAAAACTCCCCACGTATGATCCTGAAACTGGGGCTTCTATACTTTTGGCTTGTTCATTTTCTTCACCATTCTCTTTCTCAAGTTCACCTTCTCCATTGGGGTTGTAACCATTATCAACTTCATCCTTGTCACTAAAGCCATCACCGTCCGTATCCGCTTTTTTGGGATCTGTTTTATAAATTTGAATTTCTTCAAAATCATTAAACCCGTCTCCGTCTGAGTCAAGTTCAATGAGATAGTCTTTAACTATTTGAAATTCTTCTTGAGTCACAAAGTTGTTCGACTTCTTTTCTAGCTCCTCTATTCTCCCTTGTAGCATCTTGTTGGTAGAAATAACTGGGTCAGCTCCTTCTTCACCTTCTTCCAAAATTCTGGTATTGGTTTGGACTGTAGTTTCTTCTTTGAAGAAAAAAGGGAAATTGAAATCCTTGAGACCCAAGGTATCGCGATAATACCAAACCAGCACTCCGGCCAGAATTAACTGAGCCACAATGAGAATTGGCAACACAAAACCGAAGGAAGATTTCTTTTTCTTCCCTGTTTTACTTTTTGGTGCTGTGGGCATGGTCTCAATCTGGATATCGGCTGCCGAAGTTTTCACAAAATCCATTTCCTCATCTTTGCCCTTAGCTTTCACACTTTGTGGATCAAAAGAATTACTTTTCATCTTTTTGCTCTAGTTGAAAAAAGACCCTCCACAGTTGGTTTTCAATCTCATTCTTCATTTGTATGTTTGTTTTTGAGAGAAAACTATCCTTCCTTTGCCCTTATTATAACACAATAAAGGACATTGATCAAGAGTAGATATCCCCTTAATTATATAACCGCCAACACATTGGTTTTCGTGCTTCTTGGCGACTCATAGTTTTTGTAGTAGAATTAAAAGCAACAACAA